>JALUAR010000201.1:0-9455 GCA_027050975.1 Thermodesulfovibrio sp. | reverse complement strand
TTAATAAGTTCATCAATCTCAAGAAAATATCGCTTTATTTTTTCAACCTCTGAAAAATCTCCATACAAAAAGAAATTCTTCTCATGTCTTCTGATCTGGAGGGTTTTACTCCTGATGCTATCAGATATTTTCAGAAAAGCAAAATCCCTCCTTGCTTCAAGGAAGTCATAGATAGCAGAAAGGCCAAAAATGGCTACTATTGCAAAACTTGCTGAAAATATCAGAATTATTTTCTTCTTAATTGACATATAATATCTTATAATATTTCTGAATAAAACTGTAACTTCAGTAAAGCTTTCCGGGAAGTCCTGACTGGATAATCTTCATAACATTGCTGCTTTACATACCACCAGAGGACAGACTGGAATATTTTCTCAGCTATGTCCCTTAGTAAACACTAGATCTTTTAGGTTATAATAATGCGTAATTAATACAGACTACCATGCAAGTTAAGACAACCTTATTGTTATGAAACCTGAAAAGTTAAGTAGCCTCAGATTCAAGTTCAGTTTTATTGTAGGACTTATCCTGTTGCTTTTTTGTACCTTTTTCTCCATGCTTCTCTATTATTATTTGAAGGTTCACGCTATCGAGAATGCTGAGAGAAAGACGCTGATTATCATGACCTATGTAAAAGCCATAGGTGATTATGTAAAAGATTCCTTCAGGCCGAGAATGCTTGAGATCATCTCCAGGATAGACCCTGAGAATGAATTCCTAGTTGAAGCAATCTCTACCACTCATGTGAATATGGAAGTAATGAAGAAATTTAATAAGCACATCCAGAACTACATATATAAAAGGGTCTCTGACAGGCCACTCAACCCTCAACACAAAGCCGATAATTTCCATATGAAGATTATAGAGTATTTCCGCAGCCATCCTGACAAAGACTCCTGGCATGGTATCGTGAAAGTTAACAACAGAGAAACGCTTGTTTATGCCAGACCTGTTATCAGCAATCAGAGCTGTCTGTTATGTCATGGCAGAAGGGAAACTGCTCCTGCTGCCATTGTAAAAAAATATGGTGTAAATGGAAACTTCGGCTGGTCAGCCAACAGTATTGTCGGTGTGGAGACTGTCTCAATCCCAATGGATATTACCTTTGCACGTCTGAAGAATATCGCTTTTGGCAGCTTTTTACTTGGATTTGCTACACTCGGAGTCCTATTTCTTGCAATCTATGAGACCTTCAATCACCTTGTATCAAGGCCGATTAAGAGACTCTCGAACATATTCAAGGAGATCGTAAATGGTTCACTGCCTCTGGGTAAGGATATCGCTATTAAGCGCAATGATGAGATAGGTGAACTTACAGAGTCCTTCAATACCCTTGCAAGGCATCTCCTTGAGGCACAGGAAAGGTTGAAGAGGGCGGCAGAGATAGAAAGGCAAATGATGGAGACAGAAAAACTCGCTGCCCTTGGACAGCTTTCAGCAGGCATCGCCCATGAGATAAACAATCCTATAGGCGGCATTCAGCTCTGCTTTAATAACCTTGTCTATACAGAAATGGATGAAAAGACCAGACAACAGCATATAGAGGTCGTCAATTCAGGTCTGAACAGAATACAGACCATAGTGAAACAACTGCTTGAATTTTCAAGAAACTCTCCACTTAGTAGAGCACTGACTCCAATTAACACTTTAGTAGAAAACGTATTAAAGATATCAAAGTATACGATATCGAAAAAAGGGATTAGCCTGGTAAAAGACCTCTCTTCCGATATGCCTGAGGTAATGGTAGATTCCAATAAAATGGAACAGGTATTGCTCAACATAATAATCAATGCAATCCAGGCAATGGATGAAGGTGGAACTTTGACTATCAGGACATGGCATAATGAGGGTATGTGTAATGTATCCATCTCTGACACCGGTAAAGGTATACCAGATGATATACTTACAAGGATCTTTGATCCATTTTTTACCACAAAAGAGGTGGGGAAAGGGACAGGGCTTGGCCTTACTGTTAGCAAGGCTATAGTTGAACAGCACGGCGGAACGATAGAGGTAGAGACATCTGATAGAGGAACTACATTTACTGTTAAAATACCGGTATGATTTAACTGATCTTACAAAGCTACTAAAGGGAAGGAAAATGTTATTATCCTTCAAATGAGAATCAATGGCTCTCGGACCGGGACAGGAGTAAAATAAAAGGATATCTTCAGGTGGAAAAACATATCCTTATAATCGAGGATGAACCCACGCTAAGACTAGGTATGAGCCATTTCCTGACCTCGCAGGGCTACAGGGTCACCCTGTGTGCAGACGGCAGGGAGGGGATGAAGGCTATAAAAGAGGGGGATTTTGACCTTGTAATCACTGACATCAAACTCCCTTATCATGACGGTTTTGAGATATTAAAAACAGTAAGGTCTATTTTCCCGGACAAAGGTATAATACTCATTACTGCCTATGCGGATATAAAAGGTGCTGTACAGGCAATAAAGGAAGGTGCCTTTGATTATATAGCTAAGCCCTTTTCGAATGAGGAACTACTCATCACGATAGAAAGATTCTTCAAGTTTCAGAGCCTTGAAAATGAGGTAACATTTCTCAGGGAGACTTTAAAGAGGAAAGATCATTTTGCAAATATAATAGGCACCGGGCCTGCTATGAAGGCGGTCTTTGACAGGATATCCTCTGTTGCCAACACTGATGTCCCTGTCCTTATAGAGGGCGAAAGCGGCACAGGAAAGGAACTCGTTGCCAATGCAATACATAACCTCAGTAGTAGAAGGGATAAACCCTTTGTCAAGATTAACTGCGCTGCCATTCCTGAACACCTTTTTGAGTCGGAACTCTTTGGTCATGAAAGGGGTGCCTTTACAGGTGCCACGGAGATGCGAAAGGGTAAATTCGAGTTTGCCAGCGGGGGTACCATATTCTTTGATGAGATTGGAGATATCCCCCTGATGCTTCAGCCAAAATTACTCAGGGTGATAGAGGACCATGCAATAACAAGGCTTGGAAGCAATACGACTATAACTGTTGATGTGCGGACTATATATGCAACGAGCAAGAATCTAAAAGACCTGATAAAAGAGGGAAAATTCAGGGAAGAGCTCTATTACAGGATAAACGTTGTCCCCATAATCCTGCCTCCTCTTAGGAAAAGGAAAGAGGACATTCCCTTTCTCGTTGACCATTTCTTAAAGTACTTTACAGAGAAGTTTGACAAAAAGGAAGTTCGGTTATCACAGGAGGCATACAATGCCATACTTACATATCACTGGCCCGGGAATGTAAGGGAACTCAAACATGCTATAGAAAGAGGCGTTGTCCTTTCGAAAAACGGGATAATAGGAATTGAAGACCTTCCAGAGGAGATATCAGGGTGCAATATACCCTGCATTTCAGATGAATATACCCTTGAGGCAAGTCTCAGATGTTTTGAACGGGAGATGATTATCAGGGCATTAAAAGAGACAGGTGGCAAAAAGGGTGAGGCAGCCAACAGGCTTGGCATAAGCAGAAAGGTGCTCTGGAAGAAGATGAAGGATTATGGCATCGAATAGTTCCCACAGGGTAACATCCTTTTCAATGTTTTTGTTCCCATACGGGAACATCGTTATATCCTCCGGTAAATAAAACATAACAAATTCAACCCCTTTTAAAACAGCTTTTTCTGGCACCTCTATTGCTATTTTATTTTTATGAGGCTTTTGCAAAAGTCCTCTTTTTGTCACCCTGAATTCATTTCAGGGGCTCTTAACTCGTTGTTTTTTTAGATTCTGAAACAATACTGAAATAAATTCAGCACATGGTTCAGAATGACGGTTGCGACCGTTTTTGGACTTTTGAAGAGGTTTTTCTTAAAAAAAGTTGAAAGGAGGTAACGTATGGAAGAGAAAAAGACAAAGGCTGAAGGTGTTCCTCAACCGCAATCAGGCATGGGGTGGAAGGAGTTGTGGCTGAAGGAAGACTGGTGGGCGGTCTGGCTTGGACTGGGGATAGTTATAGTTGCCTACCTATTTTTTGCTAATGGTAGCAGCATAAAGCCCATTGCCATTAAGCCTGCAAAATGGCATAACTTTGCAGAGTTGTGGTCACATTTTACAGGGCATATTGGGGCGTATGCGGCAAATTTTGTTATCTGGCTAATCATCTTCAGTATAAGTACGGCGATACTCGGGTTCAAACAGTCAGAATTTATTCCCTCTTTTATCTTCGTCTACATCTTCTCGGTTATAATCTTTATGATTGGTGCATGGGACAAGGCACATAATTATAACCTGGAGCCCCCCCTCGTAGCACTGGCGCTGGGAATGATAATATCCAATTTCATTAAACTACCCAGATGGTTGGATACAGGCTTCAGGGTCGAATATTACATAAAAACTGGAATCGTTCTTCTTGGTGCAACACTGCCCTTTACATTGATTATCTGGGCAGGCCCCATTGCATTTGTCCAAGCCACAATAGTAGCGCTGAGCACATTCCTTGTTATATACTTTGTGGGCACCAAGGTATTCGGTCTTGACAAGCGTTTGAGTTCCTGCCTGGGCGCGGGAGGAGCAGTCTGCGGTGTCTCTGCTGCTATAGCCATAGGCGGTGCGGTGAAGGCAAAGAAAGAGTATCCCTCCATTGCCATAACGATGGTCATCATCTGGGCAATTATTATGATATTCTTTCTCCCCCTTATCTCAAGGGCAATGCATCTTCACGCAGGTATAGTGGGAGCATGGGTTGGAACATCTGAGTTTGCCGACGCAGCAGGGTATGCTGCAGCCCAGGCGTATGGGACAATGGCACAGAACTTACCGAATATTCCTGGAACAGAGGATGCTGCTGTATGGGGGTTTACCCTGATGAAGGTTATAGGAAGAGACATATGGATCGGAATATGGGCGTTTGTCCTGGCCCTGATCTCCACCATGAAATGGGAGGCAGAGGAAAGTGGCGTAAGGCCAAGCCCTTCAGAGATATGGTGGAGATTTCCTAAGTTCGTTCTGGGCTTCTTTGCAGCATCAATAATAATGACCCTGATATCCAGTGGTTATAACCTTGAAACCTATAATAAGGTAGTAAAACCCCTTCTTGTTGGCCCAATCAAGACCATGAGGACATGGTCATTTATATTTTGCTTCTTCAGCATCGGGTTAACAACCAGGTTCAGGGAACTTACAAAAACAGGTTCAAAACCCTTCTGGGCATTCACGGCAGGGGTTGTTGTTAATGTCATACTCGGTTTTATACTTTCAGTGTTCGTATTTGGTAACTACTGGTCAAGTCTCGGCAAATAAAATTTCAGCAGACAGGGTCATGCCCTCCTCGTAGGGAGGGCATGACCCTGAAAATCAGGGAAATGATGGGATAATGAAAGCTGAGAGACAGAGGTGTTGTCTTAATTGTAAATACTTCAATAACTCACCCCAATACCTGGAGTTTGTATTTAAGGGTATGACGGTGCTGGGCTCAGGCTATGCCTCTGTAAGAAAGGATGACGGTATCTGTCATTTGAAGAATAGATACCTTTCAGGCAACAATTCATGTAAGAGTTTCAGACAGCGATAGGGGAGTTAACAAAATTGACTTAATCGTCCCTTTAAAAATAATAAAGGCGATGGAGTCCGCCTTTAACCGCCGATGGCTCTGCCATATGGCTAATGACTCCTGTAACAGATTGCTGCTACAGGAGGTGCTGTATGGTAGAGTTATATCTACACAGTAATTACCAGCAAAACTCTTCCCCAGCAGTAAGAAGCTTTGTTTCCAGTCAGTCATCTCCTTTCTTTCAACATGAAGGTATGCCATGTCGGTAAGTCTCGCACTGGTAGTGCTGTTAGGGCTTTTTGCTGATTATCTGAAACTGCCCGGGCTGATTGTTGGAATTCTCTGTGGTCCCTATGTGCTGAACCTCATGCAGCCTGAACTGATGAAGGTATCAGCAGACTTCAGGATGGTTGCACTTATTATAATATTACTGAGGGCAGGGCTGGAACTCAGAAGGAATACCCTTAACAGAATAGGAAGACCGGCTGCTCTGCTGTTCTGACCGCTCCCCTTGGTGCAATTGGTATAATGATAACAGGTAAAAGATGGCTTGAAAAGGAATAATCATTTTACGAATATTTTTCTGTAATATCAGGGCACTAAGGGATTGCAGAATTCTGGCGTGTTACTAAGAATTAATCCTTTAAATCTATCTTGTGAATCCCTGGTGGTAAAATATTCAATTTTTCAGAGTGTTAGACTGTTCAGTGGTGAGTTCTGTTCTAAAACAATTTATGACATAGGAGTAACGGACTGATTATATGATGAAACGTGGCTGAAAAATTCTTACATTTAGTTAGCCTTATTGGCCACTGGGGTTATCTAATAATATTCCTTGTAGCCTTCCTTGAAAGTTCTGCATTCATGGGACTGCTGGTACCGGGCGAGAGTGTGGTCGTGCTTTCGGGCTTTCTTGCCTCTCAGGGATATCTTGAACTTGGAGACTGCCTCTGGGTAATAGCGCTTGGTGCTGTGCTTGGTGACAGCGTGGGCTACAGCCTTGGCAGGGCAATAGGCAGAGGGTATTTTGAGAGGCACCACAGACTCTTCCTCCTCAGGGAAAAGCATATCCAGAAGGTGGATAGATACTTTCAGCGTCATGGGGGTAAGACCATATTCTTCGGGCGATTTATCGGGATTCTCAGGGCTATGGCACCCTTTGTAGCAGGGATTTCAAGGATGCCCTACCGGAGTTTTGCCGTATACAATGCTGCAGGAGGACTGCTCTGGGCAGTAACCTTCACCCTCCTTGGTTATTTCTTTGGCCAGAGCTGGCAACTTATAGAGAAGTGGGCAGGAAGGGCAGGGGTCTTTGTACTCTTTATCTTTCTAATTGTGACAGGCTTTACCTATCTTTACAGAAAGATTGTTAAGAGCCAGAGGGAGATTTATGAATGGTTCCATAGTCTTTATATCCGTTTTATCGGTAGTCAGCGAATCGAGAGGTTCATCATGAGACATCCCCGTATTGTCTCCTTTATAGAAGAGAGGCTTTCCCCGAGGAGTTACCTTGGTCTGCACATGACAATAGGGCTTTCCATAAGTGCCCTGTTTGTATGGATATTCGGTGGGATAACAGAGGATATTCTTACAGGTGATCCCTTTGTTATGGTTGATAAGTGGGTCATTAATCAGGTCCTTTATTTCAGGACACCATCTGTTACAGCCTTCATGAATGCCGTTACCAATCTCGGAGGCAGTATTGCGATTACTGTAGTGAGTATCATCTTTATATCATATCTGATCATGAAAAAGAGAATTGACTATGTTGTGGCTTACATTACTGCAATCACTGGCGGAAGCATCCTTGTCTTTGTGTTAAAGACAGTCATCCACAGGCCAAGACCCATTACTGAAACAACCCTGATAAAGGTAGGAGGATGGAGTTTTCCAAGCGGACACGCAATGATGTCTGTGATATTCTACGGTATTATTTCCTATTTCATAATCCGTGGTCTTAAATCATGGAAATTACAGGTATTCACACTAACTTCTGCTGGATTTCTTGTATTCCTGATTGGTCTTAGCAGAATATACCTTTTGGTCCACTACCCGAGCGATGTCCTTGCAGGTTATGCAGGAGGGCTATTCTGGCTCAGTGTATGCATAACAGGGCTTGAAGTTTATAGAAAAAGAAGGTAGCAATGAAACTTCCTGCAGCAAGCTGAAAGGTATCTTTAATTTAAATCGGCATTTAGTGCATAAAATTGAGTTGATCTTCTGCAAGTCGCGAGGTTAGAGCATATTTCAGCTTATGTGGATGACGCCACTTATCAACTATAATGCATAATACCTCAGCCAGACATAGATCATGGCAATAAACACTGTCAAAACCATTATCGGTGCACCGTAAAGGACAAACCTCATAAATGATATTCTGTGTCCGGCTCTCTCAGCCATCCCAATAACTATGACATTTGCAGATGCTCCTATGGGGGAGCCATTTCCACCGAGGCAGGCACCAAGGGCAAGGGACCACCACAGAGGCATTAGTTCAGGATGTTGAAGCAGTGCAAGCCCTGTTTCATGAGGCCAGATCTGCTTGGCCATATCTATTATAAGTGGATTCATTGTTGCCACATAGGGGATATTGTCCACAATTGCAGATGCTATGGCAGAGAACCACATTACAATCATGCTTGTTGCGAGCAGATTACCCTTTGTTAAATCTAAAACCTTCAGAGACAACCACTTTATCAGTCCAACCTTAACCACTCCGCCTACAATAATAAAGAGACCGATAAAGAAAAATATCGTGGGCCATTCAACCTCTGCAAGATACTTATGCGGTTCATGGGTGCCGGAAAGAAGAAGCAGAAGTCCTGCTCCGAACAGTGCTACAGTTGCTGGCTCATAATCCAGCATTCCATGGAAAACAAATCCTGCAAGTACAACCCCAAGAACAAAGAGCGATTTCTTGAGCATGAGAGGGTCCTTTATAGCCTCTTTCTCATCCATCATCATAACCCTCTGCTTCAGTTCTTCCCTGGTTTTTAGCCGTTTGCCAAAGACGATCTTTATTATGAATATAAAGACCACCATCATCACTATAACTATTGGAGTAAGATGATAGATGAAGTCCATAAAATTTAGTTTTGCCTTTGAAGCGATCATAATGTTGGGAGGGTCACCTATTAAAGTTGCTGTTCCTCCGATGTTTGAAGCAAGAGCTTCCACAATCAGAAACGGTATTGGATCTACCTCAAGGGCATCGGCAATAAGCAATGTAACCGGGGCAAGTAAAAGAACCGTTGTTACATTATCAAGCAGGGCGCTCAGAACCGCTGTAACAATTGCAAAGATTATCAGTATTCTTATAGGTTCACCCTTGCCAAGTTTGGCACTTTTTATTGCTATATATTCAAAGAAGCCTGTTGGCTTCATAAGATTGATTATGGTCATCATAGAGATAAGGAGAAATATGACGTTCCAGTCCACGCCAAACTCTTCCACATGGAATGCCTCATGTTGCATAAGGATCTTCAGAACCAGCATTAACGATGCTCCGACTATTGCTACTATGGTCTTATGGACCTTTTCTGAAATGATTACCGCATAGGCGAGAATAAAAATGGTTGTAGCGGTCCAGAAGGCTGTATCCATAACAAAGGGATGCTGTGCTGCCTGTGCTGCTTCGTGACTCACTGCTGACCCCCCAGAAGAGCCTTTACTATAGCGTAATAAATATCCCTGATGTATATCATTCCGGAAACCTTGCCTTCTTTGTTTACAACGGGAATCCTCTGTAAGTTGTGTTTAACTATTAGATCGGCACATTCCATTAAAGGTGCATCTTCATGAATGGTTATTACATCTCGTGTCATAATATCCTCAACCTTTTTGTCTGCCACCTTTCTGGCCATCTCTTCAAGCATCCCGTCCCAGGTAAACTCTCCTAAATCAACTATGGCCATATAGGAAGGAATAATTGCCTTTAGAATATCCTTTATGGA
>JALUAR010000200.1 GCA_027050975.1 Thermodesulfovibrio sp. | reverse complement strand
ATGCTGGATATGTCACTGCGGCAACTGAAGTCCATGAGAAAAAGAAGACAGAAGAAGCACAAAGCAACTGCAGCCAGAAGATGACAGAAATAACCTCGTTTTCAAATCTTGCAGTTTTAATAGACACAAGCGCCTGGATCTGCTTTTTTGCAAGAAGAGGGCATACTGAACTCAAACAAACCATTTCAAGTCTTCTTGACGAAAACCGGGTGGCTATCACGGGTCCGGTTCTTATTGAATTGATTCAGGGTTGCAGAACTGAAAAGGAAAAGAATGAATTAAAAATGGTCTTTGAAAGCCTTCACTGGCTAACGGTTACAGATGACCTCTGGCATGCAGCATCTGAACTGGCATTCAATTTAAGAAGAAGGGGTGTTACTGTTTCTGCCATTGATGCGATTATAGCTTCAGTGGCAATAGAATACGATGTCCTTCTTCTTCACAGAGATAAAGATTATGATTTAATCGCAAAACACTCGGCGCTTAAAATTTACAGAATATAGCTCATGCCCAGCAGAATTCGTTATATCCGCAACTCTTACAGTATCTGTTCTTCCTTGCTTCAGGAGGACTCTCGCAACTGACAATCTTCCGTATATCCTCCTCTGCGCTTTTGAGTTCATTCTCTATTTCAGGAGAAAGCGTCACATCAATCCTCTTCCTCTCTTTTGGGAAAAGGAGTTCGCCTTTAGCCTCCACTCCCATATCCCGTATTCTGCTGAGATAAAAGGCAAGCTGCATCATTGCGCTCTTTTCAAAACGTGAACTCTTCTTCACCTCTCCGATAACAACCTGCTCATCGTCTTTTCTCAGGATATCGATTACAATGTTATCAAGCCTTATCTCTTTTCTGTCCCTTTTATAACTTTCTTCAGAAAGCAGACGCCCCAATTCAATAAAAGGATTCTCCTGTGCGGGCTCAAGTTGCCGCGCCATGAGCCAGACCTCACGGTGGCAAATGTAGTAGTACCATATCATGGTGCCGGTTACTTTATGAAAAATCTCACTCACAGCGCAATGTATAAATATTACAATCTAATGTAACAGTTTTCTAACTTTTTATTGAAGCTTGGTAACAGAAAGAACCTTGAAACCTTCCTTAGTGGCTGCTTCGTTTAACTTTTTGTCAAAAGAAGACAAGACGGTAAAGTTTTATAAGACTGCTGGTATCCAGATAGAGAATCATCCTCTTTCTTTAAGAACAGTTTCTGATAGAGGTTTTCCCTTTATCCGAATTCCCCTGACCCCTGAGGGTTTACCTCCACTCCACTTAGCCTTTTTGCTCTTCACCAGAGATTTAACCGCCAGCATCTCATCTGAGATAGGCACCATAAGAGCCACCTCCCTGCCATGCTCGACTATCTTCCTTTCTTAGATGCACGGTCAACATAACTGCTGAGTTTTGCCTTGAGTTCTTTTATTCCTATAGTGCTTAATCCCTGAATACATGCTCTGCTTTAAAATTCTGTAGTAGAAGGCTCATAGTTGATGTATTCAATAAATGACTTTGGAGTGAAATACTCATCGCATTTTTCAAAATCCTTGTCATAAGAAATCAAGAACCTGATGCCATACTTTTTAACCACGGTTAGTTGTTCAAGGTCTTTATTCTTTATAACCTCTTTATACAACCCCATATCTTGTTTAACTTCAGAATGGAATACTATAGTACATGTTCTGAGCAAATAATCGCGAAATGATGAGGCCATATCCTTGTTATAGAATTTCCTGAAATATGTCATTACCTCTTTTATAACTCTCTCGGATATAACGGCTTCTATTATGCCTTTATTCAGTAACTCTATTATCTTATAAGAATTGCTTTCAGGAAATTCAAAGGCGTAGATGAAGACATTGGTATCAAGAAATACTCTAAGTTTCATTCTCTATGAGATCAAGGTCTTTTTGTAGTTGTTCAGGGGAGACCTTTCTTCTTTTCTGTTTTGTCAATTCCCTCCACATTGTTTCAGGATTGAAAAAACCAAGATCAAAGGCATACTTAACTATTGCGGCCCTTGCTGCCTCATCTCTGGAGGGGAAAAGCCCTGCCTCAACCAATTTGTCCAGTATCTGCTCTTCAGATTTATCAAGTTTAATTATTGTTGAACCCATAAATGCCTCCCTTGTAAGATTATCTGTTCTTCATATATATAATTATAGCAGATTTAAGATTAAGTTCTTTCTTGAGATAAGTGGTTTTTAGATGCTGTCAGGGGTCACCTAAAGTGTACCAGTAAGGGTCACTTCAAAATAGACCACCCTGGGGAGTCATGTATACTAATCCTCTGTGAAACTAACAGAGGAGGTATGCATGGCAAACATACTCAGGATG
>JALUAR010000199.1 GCA_027050975.1 Thermodesulfovibrio sp. | reverse complement strand
TATTATGGTATTGTAGAAAATGTTGGAAAATTTCCTATAGGAAAGGTTACCTTTGAGGTCAAACTGGTTAACAAGGGACATGCAACAGGGAATGTAAAAGGCGGGAATTTTTATAAGCCCAGTGGTTTGATGGATTTTTTTTCCGGAGGTTTTGGCATGGGATCACATAAGCCGCAGACCGTTACCAAAAAATTTGTTGTTGCCAGAAATCTTAAACCTGGTCAAGCCAAAGCCTTTCGAGTCTATTTCAGATATCCGCCCTACTTTAGAAGTACGGCAGAATTTGCAAAAGCATACGGGCATTGATTAGTACTTTAAACCGACTTTTTTAAGGGCTGCATTGATATTCTTTATCTGTCGATTTTTATTGCGACACCATTGTGGCGCTAAAAGCGAATCGTCATCAATACCTGCTGTCACTCTTTGGACATTGACATTTTTTGGTTTCATGAGTATGGATTTTACAAGCACATCAAGATATTCTTCTTCACTTATCGGTGTAAATTCTCCACGATTAAATTCATTTGCCAGGGCAGTCCGTTTAACAACATAAAGGGGATGATATTTTACAGAATCAATTCCCCAGTCATAAGCTGCTTTGGATGTTGTCAGCATCATCTCCTGTGTTTCACCGGGGAGACCAAAGATGAGGTGCCCGCAGACATTTAAACCTGCTTCTTTGGACTTGATAATCCACTCTTTTACATTGGCACTGTCATGTCCACGATTGATTCTTTCTAGCGTCTCATCATATACGGACTGAATACCAAACTCAATCCAAATCTCTTTGTCTTTGGCCAGACCTGAAAGATAAGTGAGTGTTTCTTCTGTGATACTGTCAGAACGTGTGCCGATACTTAATCCTACCACGTTGTCAAAAGAGAGTGCTTTTTCATATAATGCTTTGAGTGTTTTAAAAGGTGCATAGGTATTGGTAAAGGATTGAAAGTATACAAGAAATTTTTCTGCACCATACTCTTTTGCCTGGCGTTTTGATATGGCACTGAATTGTAACTCAAGCTGCTTGAGTTGTTTTTGCAAAAAAGGATTTTCTTCTGATGCAAGGTTGAGATGAAATCCTTTGAGTTCCTGTACTTCATCCGTGCTGGCTGAAAAAGAGTCATTTTCACAAAATGTACAGCCGCCTTTTGCGACTGTTCCATCAATATTGGGGCAGGTAAAACCAGAGATATTGATACCGACCTTGTGAACCTTTACGCCGAATTTATTTTTTAAGTAATTGCCATATGTGTAAATTTGTTCCATTAAACGATATAGTTTCCAGTAAAACATGCAGTACAGTATATATCTTCTGTAGCATTCACACTTCTTAAAAGTGATTTTTCATCAAGATAAGCCAAAGAATCAGCTTCTATAAAATCACATATTTCCTGTACACCCATATTTGCAGCAATCAGATTTTCTTTGCTTGGGGTATCTACACCGTAAAAGCATGGATCCGTTGTCGGAGGAGAAGAAACACGCATATGAACTTCACTGGCACCTGCTTCTTTGAGCATTCTAATAATTCTTCTTGAAGTAGTCCCTCTGACAATAGAATCATCTATAACAATAACTCTCTTGCCTTTAATAATATCTGTCATAGGAGAGAGCTTCATTTTCACTTTTAAATCACGCATCTCCTGTGTGGGCTCAATAAAAGTACGACCAATATAGTGATTTCGCATAATGCCCATTTCATATGGAATACCACTCTCCTGTGCATAACCAATAGCAGCAGGTACACCGCCATCAGGCACAGGAATCACCAAATCTGCCTCAACAGGTTGGATTTTTGCCAGCTCTTTTCCCATCTCTTTTCTGCATTCATAGACAGACTGTCCAAAAACAGAGGAATCAGGACGGGCAAAATAAACATACTCAAATATACAGTGTTTTGGTGTCGGTTCAAATATTTTGACACTTTGCGGGGCTTTGCCCTCTTCAAATATTAAAAGTTCTCCCGGTTCCACATCACGTACAAAAGTAGCCCCTACAAGGTCAAAAGCACATGTTTCACTTGCAACAATATAACCGCCGTTGGCCAGTCGTCCAAGACTTAAAGGGCGAAAACCAAAACGGTCACGCATAGCAAACATTTTTGTCCGGCTTAAAAAGACAAGAGAAAATGCTCCTTCGATTTTTTGGACAGCATCTATAATTCTGTCAAGGAGTTTCTCCTGCTCACTTTTGGCAATCAGATGAATCAGGTTTTCGGTATCCATAAATGTTTGGAAAATTGCACCGCGTTTTATCAGTCTGGCACGTACTTCGTCAGCATTTGTAAAGTTTCCGTTGTGCACAATTGCCATTTCTCCTAAATCATATCTTGCAAATACAGGCTGTGCATCCAG
>JALUAR010000198.1 GCA_027050975.1 Thermodesulfovibrio sp. | reverse complement strand
ATCGAGGTTAGAAAAATTTTGGGATATTTCCCTGAGAGGGATGTTCTGAATGTTGATATAGAGGCAGATAAATTAGTAATACACCTAGGCATAGTCTCTGGTTTGAGCAGGGAGGAAGCTGTTAAAAGATTTAATGATGTAGCCCTCCTCCTCGATTTAGGTGAAGAGGTCCATAGACCCCTTATCTCTCTTTCCCATGGAATGAGACAAAAAATAAAACTGGCTATCGCACTAATCCATGACCCTGAGGTCTTGTTGTTAGATGAGCCGACGAGCGGTTTAGATCCAATTGCAAGGGAGAGAATGTTAGAATTGATAAAGATGCTTTGGAGAGAGCTTTCTGTATCAATAATTTTGTCAACGCATATCTTGAGGGATGTGGAGGCGGTATGTGATAGATTTGTAGTTATTAATGAAGGTAGAAAAGTGTACGAAGGTACTCTACCATTAGCTGGTGATTCTAAGTACAATGAATTAGTTGTTCGGATTTTGGGTACCAATAGTGAGTTGAAAAAGTTTATAGACATGTTGGAAAAGATGGGGCACAAATACATTTTGGGGAGAATGAGGGATGAAGTTAGGATTCCCGTAACTAAATCAAAGAAGAAATTGATACGGGACTTAATAAAAGCATCTGTTGAAACAGGTGTTGTTATCCGTTACATTGGAGACTATAAGGGCGAGTTAGAAGAGTTATTTGAGAAGGTCGTGAGTTAGATGGTCATGGAGAGAATAAGACTCCTCAAGGTTAAGAGGGAGAAAAACATCCTGTACAGATTAAAGGAAACAGTACTCTTCATAGTTAAAAACCGTTTAATAGGAAGCAAATTATTCCTACTCCTCTACCTTTTATACACTTTTACAATAGTGATAGGAACAGTCTTCTTAGTGATCCTATCCGATATCCTGCTCTCATCTATAAATAATATTGGAGGCGACCCACTGTCCATTTACTATTCGCTGGTGATATTAGGGTTCAGTTTAACAGCTATGAACGATCTGGCCTTCTGGATAATTGTTTTTTCGGCAGCAAATCTCCTATCAGAGGAAATAAAAAGTGGTTTGGTGGTATCCTATTACTCGAAACCTGTCCCAAAAATATTTTATTTGTCCTCTAGAGTCCTCTCTATAGTCTTCGTAATTTTTTTCATAGCTCTAATACCCTTAGGTGTCATGGTTACAGTTCCAGTAGTGAGGCACCCCGATATTTTTCCAAATTTCGGAGCGCTAAACCTGCTAGAAATAATGCTTGCGTCTTTAGTAGCAACCTTGATTGTTTTTCTATTCTACATATTCCTTGTTTCAATAATTGTAACGATTGTTGAAGAAAGAGGTGCCAGCGTATTGATCTCCTTCATTATATACTATACTAGTTACTTATCCAGTATAGTACTATCGAGGTACCTAGGAGCTCCATTTTACTTGGTTAGTTTAAACTTCTGGGTGGCTTCACTTATTTTAGTATCTCTAGGAGTACCTTGGATGGGTTTAAACGATGTAATCTTAGGAAGATTGGGTAGAGGAATCCTTCAAATAGATTTGGGGCTAGACCCAATATATTACCTGCTGGGTGCGTTTTTCATTATTTTAGGAACAATTGTACTAGGCGTTCTCTCATATTACCTGTATAACAAAAAGGCTTTGGAGAGCGAGGAGTTATGATAGAGTTTAGGAATGTTACAAAAATATATAGCTTATCACCTGCATTGTCCGATGTATCTTTTGAGATGAAAGAGGGATGCATAGGTTTGCTAGGGCCTAATGGCGCAGGTAAAACTACAACTCTTAAGTTGATTTCCGGCTTAATTAAACCGAGTCAAGGAGAAGTATTTGTTATGGGAGAAAACCCTTTCAACAACCCTAACATAATTGGTAAAATAGGTTACCAGCCAGAATTTGAGCAACCATATCCATGGATGACTGGTAGAAAGTACCTAAAATTGACTGGAAAGCTTTATGGTCTCGAAAAGAGAGAAATTGATGAACGAATCGATACTGTAAAGGAGATATTTGGTTTAGAGGGCTTCCTAGACAGAGTTATAGGAGGTTATAGCAGGGGGATGAGACAAAGAATCAAGTTGGCTCAAGCATTTATACACAACCCTCAGATAATCTTGCTCGACGAACCCCTAGCTGGATTAGACCCTAAATGGAGAAATCGTATTCTAGAATTCATCAATATGGTTGAGAGAGAGGGTAAACTCATTGTTTTCAGCACCCATTTATTGTTCGACGCTGAAGCAGTTTGCGATCACATTATTTTTTTATACCGTGGCAGAATAATTGCCAGTGGATCGTTGAGAGAAATTCAACAATACTTCTTGTCATCAGAATTCGACATAGATATAAGGATAATTAACAAGACTAGAC
>JALUAR010000197.1 GCA_027050975.1 Thermodesulfovibrio sp. | reverse complement strand
TGTGGGTTCAGGTCTCTGACCGAAACCCGAGATTTGTCTCACGGTCTGAGACCGTGAGGAAATATTCGGGTTCAGGTTGCAAACCTGAGATTTATGTCTATATTGTATGGCGTACCCTGCATTGTAAACATTAATTCATCACTATCGAAATTCACAGCATCCGCATCGTAGTAGTAAACATCACCAACACCATATACTTCTTTGATAGCAGGGTTTTGAGGATAAAGTGTATATTGAGCCTCGTAAGTCATTCAAATATTCTTAGCATCTCATCAGGAGATACTATCCGAATAGGTCCAATCTTTCCTATTTTTCTGAGATGTCTGTCGCCTGAGATTATATATTCCGCCTCAAAGGCGAGGGCACAGGCTATGAACTTATTATCTGCTGGATCATCTTTTACCCATTGTCTTTCTCTGGGATGAGCTACGAAAAGTATGTTATGTTGTCTTTCTAACATATTCATCAGTTTGAAAAGAAGCCTCTCATCATCAAAATCAAATCTCTCCAGTACATCAAAATACTCTTTTATTATGGGCAACGACAGACACAGTGTTAATTCTCCAGAAAACCATTTCTCGATTATCTTTAGAGGCTTACCACCAAAAAATGATGAGATGAAGACATTGGTATCAATTACGACTCTCACCTCTCTGAGCGGACCTCTCGTATAATTCTTTCCACATCTTTTGCCTTGTAGCCCTTCTTTTTAAGAGAACTTCCAATCTCAGACCATAGCCTTCGTAGGGCGCTTTCCATATCGTGTTCCTGAACATACTGATCCATTAATTCCTTAATTTTTTCATTAACAGATTTATTCTCCAGTTTACTCAAACGCTGGAATTTCTGCTTTAATTCTTTATCAACTCTTATCAGTATCTGCGATGCCATACAGCCTCCGTTGATAGTATCATTGATATATATGATATCTTAATTTAATTCTGTTGAAATTTTCAATTTAAATATTTGACAATTATCCTTCATTCTCCTCCACATTCATAAATCAGTTCTCTAATGCTATCACACGACTTACCAGACAGATGGGCCCCGGGGGTATGATTTTGAGGAAACGCAAAAAGAGGATACAAGATTGATTGACCTTTATTTCAGAGAAATTCGGTTACATTCTATATGATTGAATGCTATATATACTCCTTTACTTCGTCCAGAATTTCCCCGATAGAGTAAGTACCAGGGAACCACTCTCTACCTGTAATCTCATTTGTACAGGCCCTATAGGCCATGGAGATAAGCTCCTTGAGCCTTGGTGGAAGAGGCTCCGGACCGTGGCTTACTAACTCCTTCCATCTCATCCTGTCCTTCTTTTTTGCCTCCTCTACCTCACGATACCAGGGTGTCTTTCTGTAATAAAGCCTTGCTATCTCCTTACTGACCTGTATTCCCTGATAGGTAAAACGACATTCATCAAGGGTGCCAAGGACATCAACCAACATCAGTTGGCGTTGCGGGTCAAAGCCAAGCTCGATCTTACCATCTTCATTAATTAATCCGATGCGGGCAAACTCCTCAGTGATAAGCTGATTCACCCTATCTGTAAGCTCTAAAATACCCTTAAGCTCTTCCTCGGAAAGATGGGCAATCTCTCTTGCCTCCGACCATGTTATGTACCTGTCGGTAATCTCCAGCTTTGTTGAAACGTCATATATCGGCTTTTCCAGCCTCTGCCCCGGTGTTGGTGGGGCCTTCAGGCCGAGGTCCTCAGGTTTTATCTCTCCCCTCTGAATTCGTTTCAGTACACTGCTGCCTTCCGGTATGGAGTTACGATAGATAATCTCAAGGGGAATCAGAAAGTTGCCTTTTAGATTCTTATAAACCGAGTAGTCGTATTTTCCATCCTCAAAATGAGGCTTTACAACCCTCACCAGATCGATCTCCATGACTGTTGAAGGTGCTTTGAGATCTTTTATACCCTTAAGAGCACCATCCTCAACAAGCCCCCTGAAATGTGTCTTTATACCCATCTGCTGGAGCTTCTCAAAGAAATATGCGCTAAGAATCGCTATTGATGCTCCTTTGTCAGGGATATGGTCAGGCATTTCACCCCAGTCAAAGACAGAGTATCTGTCAGAGAAATGGAACCTTCCCATCCCTGTTGAAAGCTCATCCGGCGCCTTAATAATCTCAAGGTCTTTTACACTACCCATTGCTTATCTCCTCGTCATCCCGAATTATCTTCTGGCGGGCCTCCTCCTGATACTGAGCAACCCGCTGCCTGACATCGGGATTACTTATCCCTATAATCTTTGCAGCAGCTACTGCTGCAGCCTCTGTCTCCAGCACTACCATAGGGGCCACACCTGAGGGCATCCTCAGGCTTGAGTAGATATCTGCTCCGCCAAACCGGTCGCTGTAGGGAGGACAGGCAATCACGGGTCGGTAGGTTTGGGCATCAACAAAACCGCTTAAGGCATTGCTTCTGCCAGCCACTGTGATAAAAACTCCTACCTCCTCTTCAATCGTTTTCACAATTTCATAACATCTTGTGGGCACCTTATGAGCAGAGGCAATCCTCATTATCACCTCAATGCCGAAAGCCTCCAACCTGGTTCTTATCTTTTCCGACCACTCAAGGTCTGCCTTCGAACCCATTATAATTGCCACCTTCTTCATGATTCCCTCTCAACCTTCAAAAGTTCGTTCCCTTAACAGGGTTGATTTTTTAGAATCCAGAAAATGTATATAGACAACATGTAATTTCTCTATCAGGTAGTGGGTAGTGCCCTGGAGCAGTTTTGGAAAATCAGTTTCACCCTCCTGGTGAACCTGATTTTCCCCTCAGAGCAAGGCCCCAGAAAAGTCGAAGACTTTTCTGGGCAGAAGCCCTGAATGGCTTCCCTCATTAAATTGGGATCCCCTGAAAATCTGCGATTTTCAGGGGTGTAAGTTGAGTCCACAAGGCAATACCCCTGCCTGATGAGTTAATCGGCAAATTTGTTTGAGTTGTTATTATACCATATACGTATTCCGTTGTGATATACTAAAAACCACTTAACTTCGAACTGCTTTTAAGGCAGCGGATACGCATCTAACCCATCCGGTCTGTTTCGCTTTCGACCGGATTTCGCTGCTATAGCAAACAGAAGACTAATTTTACAAGAACCTATTCCAATAGAAAGAAAAGATTCACGGAGGTCAGAGTGGACACGTTTACATTTAATAAACCTCCCCAGAGGAGATGGAAACGCTTTGTTCTCATCATTGCCCTACCTTTTCTACTCCTTTTGTTGTCTTACGGCGTTTATAAGGTTTTCTTCATACCTTCTCCGGAGATAGAAGGTATTGAGGCGTTCAGCATACTACCGGCAAAAAAGACTGTGGAGCTAACGGGACGAAACATCAAATCCATAAGCATACTGATACAACAGGCCAATAAGGCCATAGAACTCCTGTCAGACGAACCCCTCAAACAAGAGGTTGTCTACAGGCTTGAAATCATGCCAAAGAAGCTTGGCCTCCTGGATGGCCAGGCCAGGGTCTTCATAAAGGCGAAATCAGGTCTTATAAAAAAGGTGGAATACTCGATAGAGACCACAATTGATACCGTGGCACCTACCATAGAGGTGATACAGGCCCCCACAGTTCTTAAACAGGGAGCAGCAGGTCGGGCTTTATTCCGTAGCAGAGGCGCAGACAGGGTTTATATCAAAATGAATGATTACAGATTTACAGCCTTTCCATTAAAAGGACAGGCAGATGAGGATGGAGCGGTTACCTACGCAGCTCTTTTTCCTGTACCGCATGATCTCAAGCCAGGCACGGTCTATTTTGCTGTTGCAGAAGACCAGGCTGGAAACAGAACCATGCGGACTCTGTCTACAAGGATACGAACCAGCAAGTTCAGACGCTCAAGCATCTCCATCGGAGACGACTTTATTAAAAGGGTTGTTTATCCCCTTCTCAATACAGACCAGGAACTTGATCCTGTGAAAGCCTTTAAGATAATCAATGAACAATGGAGAGAAAGGGATTCGGAGAGAATCTTTTCCATCGGTCAGGACACCGCTGGGGAGCCTCTCTGGAGGGGCCGTTTTCTGCAGCTGAAAAACAGCAAAGTTATGGCAATTTACGGTGACAGACGGACATATCTCTATAAAGGCAAGGTTATAAGCAATAGTGTACACCTTGGCTACGACCTTGCATCCACTGCACATGCGCCTGTAGAGGCTGCCAACTCTGGAATAGTAAAATTTGCCGGTGATCTGGGCATATATGGCAATACCGTAATCATTGACCACGGTCTCGGCCTTATGAGCCTTTATGGGCACCTCTCTGATATAACGGTAAACAAAGGAGATCAGGTCAAAAAAGGTGATATCATCGGAAGGACCGGTGCCACAGGGTTTGCCGGAGGAGACCATCTTCATTTCGGTATACTCGTACACGGCATTGAGGTCTCTCCCCTTTACTGGTGGGACCGGGGCTGGATAAAGCAGCATATATCCCTTAAATAGCATGGATATACCTTACAGGAAAGGCAAAAATGGCATTATCATAAACATCAGGGTAGAGCCCCGCTCATCCAGGGCCGAGGTGATAGGTGTTCACGGAGATACCCTGAAGGTTAAGCTCACCTCTCCGCCGGTTGAGGGCGCTGCAAACAAACAGCTCATAGAGATACTCGCAAAACATTTCGGTATCAGAAAAGGTGCAGTCAGGATTATTAAAGGTGAACGCTCAAAAAACAAGGTGGTAGAGATAGAAGGTCTGGAGGAACTTTAAGTCATGTCCTGCCTTCCCATCCTGATGTATCATCATGTAAATCCCGCAGGAAATACTGTTAATGTCACTCCAGAGCGGTTTGAAGCGCAGATGGCACATCTTAAAGAACAGGGTTTCAGAAGCCTTGACACAAAGCAGCTTCTGGAGATTGTAGACCGTAACGAGGAGATTCCTCCCAAATCGATCATGATCACTTTTGACGACGGCTGGCTTGACAACTGGTTTTATGCCTACCCTGTACTTAAAAAATATGCCCTGAAGGCGGTGCTTTTTGTGGTTACTTCATGGATCGGCAATGGCCCCATCCGCAAGGAGCCCCATCCCCTGCCTGAACATCGTGATTGTATGAATAGTATAAGAAAGGGTGAGTACAGGGATGTGGTACTTAACTGGAATGAACTGAAGGAGATGGAGTCTACCGGCGTGTTTGACATCCAGTCCCATACCCATAGCCATATTCGCTGGGATAAACTATACAGGAATCCCTCCGGGTTAAAAGAGACGCTTAAGGCTGACCTGCTTACCTCAAAGGAGTTTCTGAGAAAGGAGCTTGGCAAGGATTCCCAGGCTCTTTGCTGGCCCTGGGGGGTAAATAATCCTCATTATAAGGAGGCAGCCATTGAGGCAGGCTTCCGGCTCCTTTTTACAACCAAGAAGGGTTGCAATACAAGGAGTGATATCTCGGCCCTTAAAAGAATCGTGATCGGAAACATAGGCATGTTTGATTTCAAAAAGAAGCTTTTCATTCATTCCCGCCAGTGGCTCAGCAGTCTCTATCTGAAGCTGTTTTCTTAACAGAATAATTTGCACAACGACATTAAGAAATGTTAAGATTTTTAAAGGAGGAGATAGAGATGCCTATTTATGAATATAAATGCCTCAGTTGCGGAGAGGAGTTTGAAAAACTGGTCTTTGGCAATCCTGAGATCAACTGCCCCAAGTGTGACAGTTCGGATATAAAGAAAAAGTTCTCTGTCTTTGGAATGAGTGGTGTGGAAAAGCCCTTTGCCGGAACAGGCGGAGGCTGCTCAACCTGTGGAAGCAGCGGAAGCGCCTGCAGTAGCTGCGGATAGCCTCTATTCGGGCTGACCGAAGGGATTAGCTCTCAGAATATCATCAAGAAGGGGTGGGTTGCCAACAAAGGACAATGCCGCAAGTCCTTTCTCTTCAAAAGTTTTATCCTTTATTTTCCAGCTTCCCTGCCAGTCCAGATACAGAATCATGTGATCCTTCTTGATCTCCACCCAGCGGAGCTTGAAAACAAGCACCGCAGAGTCAAACTCCTTCATCGAGGCAATGATGGAGAGATATCCCCTTTTCGTACAATATCTCTTCAGGGCTGCCAGATCCTTGTTGACATATGCCCTTTTTATTGCATTAGCCACCTCAAATGCCTTTTTGGCCATTACAGCCTCGGGAGCAGGAGGCTTTATCTTTTTGCCTCCTCCGCAGGAGACAAGAGCAAAAGCGATAAAAACAATCAGAAACAGGTAACGGGTCCTCATTCCACCTCCTTCAGGGAGAGGATAAAGTCCCTGTTTTCTTTATACCATCTTACGGTTTTTTCAATTCCCTCTTCAATACTAACCAGTGGACGCCAGCCAAGGAGTTTCTTTGCCTTGTCTATACCTGCCCAGGTTGCCTCAACATCTGCTGGATGCCTGTCCAGATAGTTGATTTCCGCCTTCTTTCCCAGGGCATCCTCTATGAGCCTGATCACGTACATCAACTCCACCGAATTATCGTTACCAAGGTTAACAATCTCGTATCCTCCCAGCTGAAGACAACGAACCGTACCGTCGGCTATATCATCGATATATGTAAAGTCACGTCTCTGTTTTCCGTCTCCGTAAACAGGTATGGGTTTTCCCTGGTCCACCTTTTTTATAAACTTAAAAATACTCATATCAGGCCTGCCTGCAGGTCCGTATACAGTGAAATACCTGGGCACTATTATATCCATTCCGTAAAGATAATGATAGGAATAACATAAAACCTCTGCTCCCTTTTTCGTTGCTCCATAAGGAGAGAGGGGCTCATCCGTACGCTGCGTCTCAACAAAAGGCATCTCATTGAAACCGTAAAGGCTTGATGTGGAGGCAAGGACAAACTTCTTTATCCCAAACTCTTTACAGCATTCAAGAAGATTAAGGGTACCCTTCAGGTTGGTATCAAGATACGCCCATGGGTCTGCAACCGATGCCCTTACACCGGCCCTTGCCGCAAGGTTGATTACGGCTTTATAGGAAGATGATTTGAATATCTCCCTGAGTTCCTGATAATTATCAATATCAACCTGCCTGAAGGTAAAAGCATTGTGATGCTGAAGAACCTCCAGACGCCACTTCTTCAGCCGGGGGTCGTAGTAGTCATTTAAGTTATCCACTCCGGTAACGGCATATCCCTTTTTTAATAAAATGTCCGCCACCTTATGGCCTATGAACCCGGCAACACCGGTTACAAAAATTTCTTCCATGGTATCTCCTGTTTCGGGTCAATGGAGCTTCGAATCCGGATATAGTGAGCAAGCCTTATTATCAAGGATGTCTATCCGTTGCGATTATGTTAACATAATGTAAAAAAGTGAGTCTATAAAGGTAGTCAGACACAGATCATGAAATTCATAGCAGATGCAATGCTCGGACGTCTTGCTCGCTGGATGCGTTTCCTTGGATATGATGTTTTGTATATGAGAGACATCGAAGATCGAGAACTGGTAAGGGTTGCGAGGGCTGAAAACAGGATTGTTCTCACAAGAGACCGCTCTCTTGTAGAGAGATTTCATGTACAACATCTTTTAATATCCTCTGAAAACATCGAAGAACAGCTGGTTCAGATAATGAAGACATTTCCCTTAAATGACGCTTCAAGGCGTTGCATGAAATGTAACAGTGCCCTGGATGATGTTAAAAACAAAGAGGAAGTTCGGGACCTTGTTCCAGAATATGTCTTTTTACATACAAACAGATTTCAAAGATGCCCGGAATGTGGCACTGTATACTGGGAAGGAACTCATACAAAAAACTTCAAGAAAATCATCTCTAGGCTATCCAAAGCCATTATATTTCCTTAAATAATTTGCCTGTGTTAGTATAAATCTATGCTTTTGAAAAAATTCTTTTCCAAAAAGAAGGTGATTTTATAGAGAAGGTATCACCGTTGAGGAAAAAGGCTATCATCTCTATAAGTCTGGTTATTGCTGTTTTGCTCACTGGCACGATGGGATACTGTGTTATCGAGGGATGGACTATCTTTGATTCCCTTTACATGACCGTTATTACCCTTGCTACCATCGGATACCAGGAGGTAAGGCCATTAAGTTATACTGGAAGGGCTTTCACGATAGTTCTTATCTTCTTTGGTGTCGGTGTTGTAGCATATGCTATAAACAACGGCATAAGGGCCGTCTTCGAAGGAGAGTTCCAAAAGGCATTAGGGAGGAGAAAATTGGAAAAGAAACTGAAGAATCTTAAGAACCATTTTATTGTCTGCGGTTATGGTCGCATGGGACAAATAATCTGTCGTGAACTGAAAGCCCATAATGTTCCATTTGTTGTTATAGAAAAAGAACTTCAGGAGATTGATGCTGACGAAGAAACACCCTTTCTTTACGGTGACGCCACAAAGGATGAACTGTTAAAGAAAGCCGGAATTGAGCGGGCACGTGGCCTGATCTCGGTGCTTTCCACTGACGCCCAAAACCTTTTTGTGGTCCTCAGTGCCAGAGAGCTGAATCCAAACCTGCTTATTGTAGCAAGGGCCGGAGAGGAAGGGTCTGAACAGAAACTGCTACGCGCTGGAGCTGACAGGGTTGTCTCGCCCTATCATATAGGAGGACTCAGAATCGCTCATACTGTCCTGAAACCGGCTGTGGTGGACTTCCTTGAGTTTGCCACAAAGAGCGGGAACTTTGAGTTGCAGATGGAGGAGATAGTTGTTGGTGAAGACTCTGCCTTTGCAAATAAAACCATCCACGAAGCCGGTATTGGCAGGGAATTAGGAGTTATTGTTGTTGCCATAAAGAGAAAGGACGGAGAAATGAAGTTCAACCCTGTCCATAATACCCGGATAAAACCCGGCGATACCCTGATAGCAATAGGCGAGACTGAGAAGCTAAAGACGCTGGAAACCCTTGCACAAAGCCCTTCTTAGGAGGCTTCACTTCTGCCGGAGCATTCTAAATTTGCAATTATAATATAACCTCAAATTATATCTTGACAAAAGTCCCTTCATGTTGGTATATTTATACATAAGCGCCTCGTTACCTCCCCTATAGCTCTGCTGTCCAGTCTATCTGGACAGCATTTTTTTCTTTCTTAGTATATAAACATCATCGGGTCCCTGTATTCATGACATCTGTCGCAAAGCCCCTTTGCTGCCTCTTTTCCAATCACCCAGGTATGCGGCTTATGGCAATCAATACACTGAAGCGGCGTAAGTTTCAGGTGCTTTCCGTGTCGTCCTACCCTTGTCTCATTGCCGTGACAACTGCCAAGACAGTCTTTGCTCTCCATTTTGAGCCTGCCATGGGGATTGTGACAATCAAAGCACTTAACCCCTGCCATAACCCCTCTGGGCGGAATCCCCTTGTGACACTCAAAGCATCTTTTCTGAGAAACCATTTTTATTTTTGCCTCTCCAAAGCTGTGACAGTTTAGACAATAAAGCCCTGCCATTCCCATTCCATGCACCAGTTTATCCTTGTGACATCTCTGGCATCTTTTTGAGTCTGCATTAAAATCATGCACATCCCCTCTGTGACATGCTCCACACTCTATGTCCTGCATAAACACATGCCTTGCATGACCGTAGGAGGCCCGGAGGGTTTTTGACCCCTGGGCAGCCTCCTGCATATGACAATTAAGACAGCCCTGCCATGGCTTTATTGAGCCATGCTCCTGCTTCACTTTCCAGCTACCTTTAACTGCAAATGCCAGAAGAAGTCTGTTCTCCTCTATTAAACTTATCACATGGCACTTCTGACATGTTATATGACTGTGGTTACTAACCCTCCAGGACTTTACCCCCTCCTCCATCAAGTGGCATGTGGAGCAAAAGGCAGGGTCAGTCTGCGTATATTCGTAGAACTGATACCCTTTCACTATAAGGATCAAACAGAAAAGCAGAATTAATACCAATATACCTGGTTTTGCTCTCATTTTCTACTTTACAGGCCCTTCCAGGAATTTAAAAAAACGGTAAATCAGAAGAGAAAAAAGACTTCCCAGTATGGCTCCTATACCAAAGAGTACAAGGAGAATAATGCCAAAAAGTATGTATACTATAATACTATCCGGAGAGGCATTTATTGAAAAAAGCCTGTTAAGGTCATTGGCTATGGCATCTCTCCAGGTTCCCTGAAGGGCATCGGCAAACAGATAGTCCATTAGCAGGGAGATTGTTACGCTAAGCAGTCCACCAACGATTGAACCAATTACGAGGACCCTTTTTAGCTTTATTCTCTCCTTATCCATCCCTAAAAAGTCCATTCACGAACAGATTCTCTCCAGCTGTGGCATGTCTGCATGATAACCTTTTCCGCTCAAACCATTTTCAGTATACCATAAAGAAGGTTATACTTTTCATCTGTTTAATTTATCCTCTTTTTTATACTATAATGGTAAAAAGATATGTCGTATTGTAATATATGCGGGAAACCGGAAAAAGAGTGTGAATGCTGCCTTGAATGAGGACATGTATGCCTGCTGGATGCAGGTCATTTGTACTGCCCTGTATGTTTTCCACCCCCTGATGATGCTGACAATGAGAATAAAGACCTTGAGAACCCGGAGCAATAAACCTTGGTTCAGCTCAGACCGGAGGAAGCGTCACGGAGATGAAAAGAATACATCTTGATCAGGCTACTGAGGGGATGCGTCTGACCAAAGCCGTAGAGTCGGAATCAGGTATGCTTCTTTACGGTGAAGGAATGGAACTCTCAAAGGAGATTATCAACAAACTCCGTTCTCTTCAGATAGAATATATATGGGTTGAGGGAGAATCAGAACCCCGGATAAAAAAAGATGAGTACAAGGCTATTGTTGAGAGGGCCTTTCAGAAGGTGGAAGAAGACCCTCTGATGAAGGAAATCAAAAAGATATTTTTAGAACATCTGGAATCCCTTTATGAATAAAATAACAGATATTAGAAAAAAGATCGAAGGACTCAGTTCCCTTCCGACCATTCCATCCGTTGTTACCAAACTTCTCCGCGTGATCGATTCGGAAGAGATCTCGATAAAAAGGGTGGGGGAGTTTGTGAGTAATGACCAGGTGCTTTCTGCCCGTGTGCTGAAAATTGTAAATTCTCCTATTTATGGCTTTCCCGGGAGGATATCCTCCGTCAGTCAGGCCCTGATGCTGGTCGGTCTCAGTGCCTTGAAGGGCATGCTTCTGGGCATATCCATATTCGATGTTATGCAAAAGACCATGCTCGGACTCTGGGAACAT
>JALUAR010000196.1:1998-2400 GCA_027050975.1 Thermodesulfovibrio sp. | reverse complement strand
AAATTATATCTTATCTGGTATTACCGAAGATTTCGTTCAAGAACTCACCACGATTCCAACCAGGTTCCTTGCCCTTTACAAAGTATTCTTTATATGCATGTCGCGATGGTACCAGTACGCGCAGACCTGTTCTTTTATCAATGTATAATTTTACAACATTTTTCGGTTTAATGAAAGCTTTTTTTTCCGTGTCCCGGACAATAGCCCTTATATAATCCCTCCATATAGGAGCCGCTATTCTACCTCCGCTCATTCCCTCTCCCATCGGTTTGCCATTGTCGAATCCAACCCATACACCTGCAAGTACATTTGGAGTGTAACCGATAAACCATGCATCCCGGTAGTCGTCGGTTGTGCCTGTTTTACCGGCAACAGGAAAGTTCAATCCGGAGGCCCTCCTGC
>JALUAR010000196.1:0-1988 GCA_027050975.1 Thermodesulfovibrio sp. | reverse complement strand
CCCTTTTCTTATGACATCTTGAAGGATATCCGTAACAATAAACGCCACCTCGGGAGAAATGATTCTCTCTCCCGAAGGCCTGGTCTCCTCCAGTATTATGCCATCGGATGTGACTACCTTTTTGACCGCATAGGGTTTCATCTTCACCCCTTCGTTTGCAAAAATCGTATAGGCAGAGACGAGTTCCAGAGGGGAGACGGTTAGAGTCCCGAGTACAATACTGAGGTTTCTATGAATCGGGCCTCTGAAACCGAGGCTTTTTGCCATGCCTGCTATATCGGAAATATTAAGCCTTTCCGCCATCTTCAGGGTTGCCACATTAAGGGATTGTACAAGAGCTTCCCTGAGATTCACAGGGCCATGAAATTTTCTGTCATAATTTACCGGGTTCCAGGTCTTTCCGTTTCCCAGGGGGTAGCTTACGGGTTCGTCCATAACCACTGTTGCAGGTGTTAAACCCTTTTCAAAGGCAAGGGCATAAACAAAAGGCTTAAATGCAGAGCCGGCCTGTCTTCTTGCCTTAACAGCACGGTTGAACTGGCTTTTTTTGAAGTTGTATCCGCCGGCCATTGCCAGAATCTTTCCGCTTGCCGGCTCAATAGCCACCAGGGCTCCCTCGATCAGAGGAGACTGTATAAGCGAGACATAGGCAATGCCATTACGGATGTCATTGAGTCTTACCAGCACAATGTCACCCGGGGAGAGGATTCTCCGTAGACTGAATTTTTTCGTTTTTTCCCATGTCCTGCCTTTCATATAAAGTTTTTGTGCCCATAATGCGTTCTTTTTAAGGAGTACTCCATAGGCCCCGTTTACCTTCAAAATTGCCTTTTCCGGATAAACACGCAAAACCAGAGCATGCAGTTTGTTTCCCTTCATCGGTCTGATGCTTTCCGCATCAGCTGCTGATTTTAACTCCTTCTGAACATCCAGATTCTCTTTATGAGCAATAGGCCCTCTCCATCCTAAAAGCCTGTCCACCCTCTCGAGCCCCCTCTGTAACTGATTTTGTGCCTGTATTTGTGCCCAGCGTCGAAGCGTCGTATAAACCCTTAGACCACCCTTGTAGACCATCTCAACACCGTATTTGTCTTCAAGATAGTCTCTTACATAGGCAAGAAAATATCCGTAGAGATCCTCACCCTCGGGAAGCGAGCCGATCGAAAGCTTAATACTCTCAGCCGCTTTCCTCTGTGAGGGTTTCAGAAATCCTACCTCCTCCATTCTTTTCAACACCACCCTTGCCCTCATCTCGGTCTTTGTGATGTCCCGATAGGGGGAATAAAGATTAGGAGCCTTAAGAAGTCCTGCCAAAACCGCAGCCTCTTTGATGTTTATATCCCTGACGGATTTGCCGAAATAGACCCTTGATGCCTCCTCTACTCCATAAGCACCGCTTCCGAAGTAAGCTCTGTTCAGATACAGTTCTAAAATCTCTCGCTTGGAAAGATTCTTCTCTAAACGAAAGGCAATAACAGCCTCTCGCAGTTTTCTTGTCAGGGTCTTTTCATGGGAGAGATAAAGGATCTTGGCAAGCTGCTGGGTTATAGTGCTACCGCCCTCCCTGAATTGCATGTGGATAACATCCTTTATTATTGCCCGGACAATGGCAAAATAGTCCAGCCCCTTATGCTGAAAAAAACGGGCATCCTCAGTGGCAATGACTGCCTGAATAAGATATTCAGGCATCTTATCCAGCTTTACATACCTGCCTTTCTGAACCTTGAACTCACCGATAAGTACATTGTCCGAGGCATAAACTCTGGTACCCCCTGTGGGACGCCTGGCCTTAAGTTCATCAACCGAGGGAAGTCCTCTCAATATGCTAAAATAGAAAATACCTCCGCCAAGGAGGATGATGGCAATGAACAACTTTAAACAGCACCGTCTTTTTCTTTTCATCCTGATATATTAACCTGCCTGTAAGATTGTTATCCAGCATTTTGAATAAATAATTACCATAAGGTTCACTATGAGTGGTATGGTGG
>JALUAR010000195.1 GCA_027050975.1 Thermodesulfovibrio sp. | reverse complement strand
TAACCTATCCGTTTTACTATGTTACCTGCATGATCAGCAACAGCCCTCAATGATCCTACCTGGTCTTAGAGGAGGTAATATGTCCACCTGCATATGTCATAGACACTGGTACTCTGGCATCTGCATAATTGAAACGCATAATCAGATTGTCATTTCCATCATAAACCGCCAGCAGTCTTATCCTTCTTGACCAGAGATATTTTTCCACTATCTCTCCATTGATACGTTTGGCAATCCTTCTGCCCATCGGGTCATAGTCATAACTGATTACTGTTCCGTCTGGTAATATTACCTCAAGCAACTCTCCTCTGGAGGAGTATTTGTAACTCGTTGTCCCTTCAGATGTAGTCTTGCTTGTCAAAAAGCCATCAAGGTCAAATTGATAGGTATCAGTTCCTGCAGTCAGCAAGTGGTCTTCTATGGAGTAAGTGTAGGGCATGTCTGTTATGCCTTTAAATGTATTAGTCTCTGAAATACGGTTTCCATTTGCGTCGTAGGCATAACTCTCTACTATTGTTCCGTTTCTCTTCACCTCCACCAGCCTGCCCAGTTCGTCATAGACATAATCCCATGTAAGGGTCTCTCCTTGAATATTTTTTTACCTTTTCCAAATACTCATTGACAAGCAGCAAAAGGCAAGACCTGATAATATGAAAAAGGCTACACCTCCTATAGGGTATAATGGGTCTCTAAAGGACCACTGCCACTTTTGGTGGCAGAAGGTGCCTATCCCTCTGAGGGATAGCACATAAACCCTTTTAAGGAGGTGCAGCCATGTTCTTAGGAGTAGATTATCACAAAAGGTACTCAGTTGTCACCCTGATGGATGAAAGAGGAGAAATATTCCATCAGAAGAGGTTAAACAATGATCCATGGACATTGAGAAGTTATGCAAAATCACTTCCTAAGGGCACACAGATTGCCCTTGAGGCAACTGGACATTGGTATTATTTCTATGAACTACTTGAAGACATTGGACATAAAATTCACCTTGCCCATCCACTGAAGACAAGGGCAATAGCAGAGGCAAAGATAAAGACAGATAGGATAGACTCCACTATATTGGCTCATTTATTAAGGGCAGATTTACTGCCCACATCTTATATACCACCGAGAGAGATAAGGGATATCAGAGAGGTCCTGAGGTACAGGGCATCACTTGTAAGTCTGAGGACATCAATAAAGAACAAGATCAGGGCCATACTTTCCAAGAATGGGATAACCGTTAACAGGTCTGACATATTTGGTAATAAGGCAATAAAGGAGTTAAAGGAACTGCAGTTGAGGGACTGTTACAAGATAGCTTTGGAAGGATATATAAGGGTTGGTGAGGCAATAAATGAACTTCTCAAGGAGGTAAGTAAATGGATTGAATCTGTAGTGGATGAGACAGAAGAAGCGAGGTTGTTAATGAGCATACCCGGGATAGGTTATTATTCAGCACTTTTGATAGTGAGCGAGATAGGGGATATCAGGAGATTTCCATCTGCCAGGAAACTATGCAGTTATGCGGGGCTGGTTCCCTCTGTACATTCATCCGGGGGCAGGACCAGGTATGGTTCAATGACGAAGCAGGGCTCAAGGTGGCTAAGATGAATACTGATAGAGTTGTCCTATCATTTTGTAAATGGTTCAGAGAGGATGAGGCGGATATACTGGAGGGTAAGGAACAGACACGGAGAGAATACAGCCAAGGTAGCAGTAGCCAGAGAGATGCTGAAGGTGATTTACTATGTACTGAGAGACAGAAGGCCATACATTAAAGACTAAGCCGGCCGTCTCCCTGGGGTCATGGCTTACCCTGATGGGTAGAGCCCTTGAGACCTGATTGAGAGGTCGGCATCGGATAATACAGTGTGCCCATAAGGAGCACGGATAGGTGACTGGTGTAAAAACCCCTGAGGAGAATGGCCAACGGAGGTGTAGCCTTTAAGATTTTGCTTACTTGACAAAAGCCTTTTTAATAGGTGTCCCTCTTCCTTCTCTACATCCATTCCATCCATTCATCGTGATAATGATTTAAGAATCTTATCTATTTCTACAACAAATTCAGGAGTATGTTTAATCCATAATGAATGTTTCCTAAACTTTAAGGCTTTTTGAAAAGCATCTTTTGCTTTTTGGTAGTCTTTCATCTCCAGATATAATTTTCCGAGATCATAAAATAATTTTGAGTAAAATCGTTTATCACCTTTCACTAATTGTAAAGATTGATTGAAATATTTTTCTGCTTCTTCAAACTTCTTTTGATACATATATATACAAGCCAATATATGATACACTCCTCCCATTTCTGCATCATCAGAAGCACACTTTATAGCTTCTTGACAAACCGAAATTGCTTTATCTGTCATAGAATAATAATCATAAAGCATAGCAAGATACATATATACATGAACTTTCTCTTTAAAATCAGAATATT
>JALUAR010000194.1:1528-11310 GCA_027050975.1 Thermodesulfovibrio sp. | reverse complement strand
CGAGGTTTTCCAGACGGATGGGTCTTCCGGCTCAGGGCATTCAGGTTGCAACTAACAAGCGGCAAGACACAAGAAAAAACTTGTTACTTGCTGCTTGTACTCCTACTCACCCGCCTTCCCAGAAGAACCGTTTGAACCGTTTTAACAGTTCGAGCCGTTCAAACCGTTCTCCCAGTGGCTTTGCAAGAGGCTGTTACTTGCTGCTTGTTCCTTGCCTCTTGCACGGGCTTTCGTTCCCTTCACGGCTGCGGGGCAGCGGGGGAATCACCACCACAGGAGTCATCAGTCTTCTGTCAGGAGTCAGGAGGGTAAGTAAAAAGAATTAAAAATCCCTTCCCCTTACTTATGACTTTTGACTCCTGACTCTTGACTCCCTTTGGGGTTACACCCCTCTTCCACGCATCCGTCTGTGCCTGAACAGAGGAAAATCCTCCTTCAGACTTTTCTATTTAAACAGATAGAAAAAGTTTATGTCAATTAATACCGGATTCAATCTGCTTGAGATACTCCTTTACCTCGGTCATTTTAGGAAGTATTACCTTACAGATAAAGTCTTTATCAATCTTTTCATAGTCATGTGCAACAAAATTTCTAAATCCGGCAATTTTTGCAAACTCAAAGGCAAATTCTGGATCAATAAGATTGTTTTCTCCAAGTATATCTATAGCTTCATGATAGTACTGAGGGGCTCTGAGTCCCTGCTTTTTAATTACCATCTCTGCAAGAGAGATACAACTGTCCGCTATCAAATAGAGGTAATAAATAAGCGCTCCCCGGTATACAGGATCACTTTCAAAACGGGTTATACAATCATCCTTGATTTTTTCTACAACTGATAGATACTCTCTTATACGGGCAATTTTTCTTAAAATTCTTTCTCTCATATTCCCATGACAGCCTTTCTCTGAGTTCTAAAATCGATTGCCAAATGAATGGTTCTGAGCTCAAAATCCACGCAAAGGTCATGGTCTTTTTCATATACGAGTTGTCCATTTCTTATAATATCTTCAAGAAGGAGAAGGTTTCGTGTTCTGTTCAATATGACAAGGTCAATATCACTACGTTTCAGTGCCCTTGCAAGGTCAGCATGAATTGAAAGCACCCTATCTCCTGAATACTCCTTCATGTAAATGGCTATGTCCAGGTCACTGAGAGGAGTCTTGTCTCCTCTGGCTTCAGAACCAAACAGATATGCAAAGGCTACTTCTGGATAACGCTTAAGGACTTTATTTATCTTTTCACGAATCATGAACTTATTGTAACATATGCCCTGAGCACTAATCTCCTTTGATAGTCACAATGCTGAAGTCTCTCACTCCTGCCAGCCTTATCTCGTCAATGACACTGATAAGCAGAGAGAGTTTTACATCCCTGTCAGCCTTTATACGAATTCTTTTTTGCCCGGCCTTTGAGAGGGAATCTTTTACAATCTCCCTCAACTCCTTAATACTTACCTGCTGGTTCATAAAATATACGACTCCTTCCTTTGTGATCACCACAGTTGGTACAGTCTGTTTATCAGTGATGGCTGTTCTGGACTCTGGCAGTTGCACCTTCACAGACGGCTCTTCTACCAGGTGGGATGTGAGCATAAAGAACAGCAGAAGCAGAAAAACCACATCCACAAGGGGGGCTATATTCAGATATGAATGGTTGTATTTTGTTCGCTTAAATTCCATCCTTGCACCTTTTGTATAAAACCAGAGTAACCTCTTTCAATAAAAAGGCTATTTCATCAGCCTGTTTTTCAAGCCAGTGATGTCCTATATGAACAGGTATGGCCACCAGAAGACCTGCTGCAGTGGTTATCAGCGCCTCCCATATACCACCTGCAAGCATTGAGGGGTTTACAGAGCTGCTTACCGAGATAACCATAAAGGCCCTTATCATTCCCAATACCGTTCCTGTAAGTCCTAAAAGAGGCGTTATCATAGCTATTACCCCGAGCCAGCTAAGTCCTTTCTCCATATTCCTTACCTGCCTCGTACCCACAACAGCAAGCTCCTCTTCATCACAACCATCCTCGATAGCCGTGATCAAGGATTTGAATATCTCAGGAGGATTTTCAAGAATATCGTTCACAGGTCTGTCAAGCCCATTCAGTATCATCCTGTACTGAATAGCCTTTTGAATAATAATCGCCACTGCCACCACCGAAAGAAGCAATATTGGGTACATTAAAAATCCGCCCTTTAAAAACAACTCTGTCATATCTATGCTCCCTTTAATTCCTGATTAAAGAATTAACACAAACCTTCTTACACCTGACAAAGTAAAAATTGTTTTTTAAGAATCCCTGAGTTTAAATCTTACCGTTAGTATTGCCTCGGAATCAACAGGTTTTCCATCCCGCATTGCCGGTACAAAAGTGGAACTCTTCACAGCCTCCAGAGCAGCTTTACCAAATCCATAACCTCCATCCTTCAACACCTCAACTCTCTTCAGGTTGCCTTTACTGTCTATGAACAGCTTGAGAACAACAACACCCTCTCTGCCGAGTCTTCTTGCCATGCGGGGATAACGTGGTAACACCTTTTTAAGAAACCTGGGACCGTTTGCCTTACCAAAGGCCCCCCTGTATATCCTGGCTGTGTCATTTTCCAACAGGGGTGCTGCAGCATGCTCAATCACAGGAGAATCGGTCTTATTATCTGATACTTTATCTTCAGAGACCTTCTCTTTGGAATCTTTTTCAGCAGCCTCTGGCATGTGGTCCCTCATCCGGTTATCTACTTTGTCATTTCTCGTCTCAATCTCTTTATTTTCTATCTCCTTTATGGTCTCAATCTCTTTCACCGGATTGGCAATCTTTTGGGAAAACTCCTTTTTCTCTTTTTTGCTGGCCCTTTTGTCTACAGGGGGTACGTTAAGTTCGGCATTTTCTTTAACGACCTTCTTTGTTGCAGGACCCTTTCTCTTTTTCTGAATTTTCCTTTCAATCACCTTAGCGGCTTTACTCGTTATCCTTTTCGATTCAACAGGCTGATAAAAGGACAGGCGTATCTCTTTGCTTTTTACACCGGAAATCTTTTCAGGAGAAAAAGACAGGAGTATTACAAAGAGCATCAGGTGAATCACTACAGAGGCAGTAAAACCTATTATGAAATTCTTGTCTGTCATTTCTTCTGTTGCCATCTATATCCCGAACAGAAAAGTCCCGTTATCCTGGGGATAGAGTTTTATTTCCACCTCATACACATCTCTGAGCAGACTCTCCGTTACCACCTCCCTGGGAGGCCCGGATGCCACCACCGTACCATTCTTAACAATATACACTCTGTCAAAATGATGGATCAGATTAATATCATGCAAGGCCATAACCATGGATATGCCTTTTTGCTCTCTCAACCCCTTTAACAAACGGATAAGCTCCACCTGATATTTAATGTCAAGATTCGCCAGTGGTTCATCGAGCATAATCAGTCCTGCTCCCTGCAGAATGGTCATTGCTATAAAGGCCCTCCTTCTTTCACCGCCGCTGAGTTCCGAGATTCGTGCATCAGCCCTTTCCGTAAGCCCCACCATCTCCAGCGCATCCTCAACCGAAAGCTCCGGAGCTATATCATAAGGATAAAGCCCCATACCTGCAAGCTCCTTCACAGTGAATGGAAGATTAAAATCAAGTATCTGCGGAAGATAGCTGATCAGCTTTGCCCTGTCTTTTCCTCTGTAGGTAAAGATATCCTTTCCCCACAGGCTGATGCGTCCTGAGTCAGGCTTCAGTATACCCGAGGCAAGTTTAAGGATAGTGGATTTACCGGAGCCGTTTGGTCCCAGAAGAGCGACGATCTCCTTTTCTCCGACTCTGAAATTCAGATTCATGATAAACGGAGCCGAATTATAGGAAAAAGAGACCTTATCCATTCCAAGTATATCCATTCTTATCCCTTTAGTATCTCCTGTTTTCTCAACAGATACAGAAAATAGGGTGCACCGATAATTGCTGTCACTATTCCGGAGGGCAACTCCATGGGAGCAACAACGGTCCTTCCTATAGTATCAGCCACACAAAGCATTGAAGCACCGGCAAGTGCTGAAAGTGGTATCACAAGCCTTGAGTCTGCTCCTGAAGTAAATCTCACAATGTGTGGCATTAACAGCCCGATAAAGCCCACTATGCCTCCTAAGGAGACAGAGGCAGCAGTCATGAGACCAACTGAAACAAAGAGTATAAGCCGCTCTTTAAAGGGTGAAAAGCCTAAGCTGAAGGCTATCTCGTCTCCTAACATAAGGGCATTGAGTGCTTTTGCTCTCCAGAGTGCCAACACCAGTCCCAGAAGGATTATTAACAGTCCATAAGGTATAAGTGACCAGTCAGCCATTGAAAGGTCACCAAATATCCAGTGAATTGCCCTTCTGAGGCCCTCGTCAGAGGAAAGGCTCATCAACAACATCAGTACAGCGGAAAAGAGAAATCCCAGCCCTACCCCTGCAAGCAAAAGACGCTCCGGCCAGAGCCCTCCCCTCCTGTATGCCATAAAGCCCACTATGAATCCCGTTGCAATTGCACCTAAGAAGGCAAACAGTGGAATGGTAAACAGCCCGAAGGCAGTGCTTCCCAGGAGTATCCCTATTGTGGCCATCAGTGCTGCACCTCCAGAAAGCCCCAGGATATAAGGGTCAGCAAGGGGGTTTCTGAGAAATCCCTGAAGCACTGCACCTGAAGCACCAAGGGCCGCACCCATCAGTATCGAGATAACCACCCTTGGTAAACGGATAGAGACTATTATGGTAGCATCCAATCTGTTCAAAGGAAAGGGGTTAATCATCTCAGGCCCTGTAAATACGGAAGATACAAATATTACTGCCGAAATGAGGATTAATGTAAAGATCCTTCTGTTCATTTGCTATAACCTGCCAACTCTTCTATCCCATCAGTTATCCGTGGACCCAGTCTATACAGGGCGTCACTTACGAAATACACCCTCCCATTTTTAACCGCCTCAACCATACTCAACCGCTTCAGGATTCGGCCTGAAACCTTTCTCATATCCTCATGCCCTTTTCCGATAAAGATGATATCAGGATTGCGTCTGATCACCTCCTCGAGGGAGTATCTGGGATAACGCGCCTTTGCATCATGGGCTATGTTTTCAAGTCCTATAATCTCCATGGCATCATCAATTGCGGTACCAGGGCCTGCCACAATCAATGGTTCTGGCCAGATAATGAAAAGTGCCTTCTTTTTCGTTCTTTGGTGAAATGCCTTATTGTATTTATTAATTGATCGTTCGATATGCTCTGCAAGGGATTCAGCCTTGTCTTTGACACCCAGGGCCTCACCCAATCTTTTTATTGCCTCTGGCAATTCTGAAATCTTCCTTGTCCTGAAGACATAAGTCTTTATCCCTAACTTTCTCAGCCTCTGTTCAAACTCTTTGGGGTTTCCGTCTACAGTGAGCACAACAATATCAGGTCTGAGCCTTACGACCTTTTCCAGGGAGGGATTAGCCATACCACCCACCTTTGGCTTTTTCAAAGCCTCCGGTGGGTGGTCACAGAATGTGGTAACACCTACAATCCTTTCTTCAAGCCCCAGGGAAAAAAGTATCTCCGTGATACTCGGGGCAAGAGAGATTATCCTTTGAGGTACCCGTGCTGCAACAGCACCTGACAACAGAAAAGTACAAAAAACTATCCAGCAAACCGCCTTGACTGAATAACGGATGAACCTACAGAATCTCTCCTGCTTAGAATTCAACCGTTACCCCTGCCATTAACTGTTGGGTAGGCATAGGATAGCCCCTTGCAACCTCGTACTCTCTGTCAAGTATATTCTTTCCTTTAATAAATACCGTTCCTTTTATGTCTCCGCTTAACCTAAACTCCTGACTCACTTTTGCATTGACCAGGAAGTAGCATTTGTGACGGCCTGTTGTGGAAACATAGTTACTTACATAACTACTCTCTATTGATGCTGAAAATCCACCTTCCGAGGTATAAGTAAAGTTTGCATTAAAATCGTGTCTCTGGCGATCGGTAATCTTCTGGTCATTTTCTCTGTCTTCAGGATCCTGATAAGTATAGCTTACCAGCAGATCAACCTTACCGAAATCAACAGATGTCTCCACCTCTATGCCTCTGATGCGTGCCTTTCCGATATTCACAGGCATCCATCTCCATGGACTGACCTCTTCCCATTCGATCAGATCCTTTACCTTCTTATAAAAGCCCAGGACTTTTGTCCTGATATTTTTACCGAACTTTTGTTCAACGGATATCTCGTACTCAGTTGATTTTTCAGGCTTCAGGTCGGGATTACCCGCTGCCCATCCCGTATCCGGCCAGTAGAGGTCATTAAGGGTTGGAACTCTGTAACCCTTTCCGGCTGATGCCCTCAGGGTTGTTTCTGAAAAAGGTCTTAGCAAGATGGATAACTTGGGTGAGAGACGGTTGCCGCTGTCATAGTCATCATACCTCACTCCGGCGGTTACTATAAAATCATCGGTAACAGAGAGTTCGTCCTGCAGAAATGCGCCTATTCTGCTACGATGCTTGTTACCAATTTCTGTACTTCTTACCTTTTCCTCAAGAATCTCTGCTCCGATTGTAAGGAGATTAATCTCTCCGAGAGCAAAGCTCGTCTGTCCATCAATCCCTCTTGTATAGTTTTTATGAGTACTGTCCTCGGGGAAATAGGGGTCAGGTTTGTTATAATGTGTCCTGCTATAATGGCTGTAAATACGGATATGCGTGTTTGCGGCATTGAGAGTCAACCCGTAAAGGGCATTCTCATTCCATTGTCTTGCCTCAGGAGTAGGCCAGCCTGTGGAACCTGGACTACCGGCATTTTTATGGCCGTAGTCAATGTTCAGAACAAGATCAACATCATCTGCAAGATCAAGAGTAAATTTACTGTTAAGGTTCCAGAGTTTATAGTCTGTATCGGGTCTGAATCCGTGAGAATCCTCTCTTTGTGCAGCAAGTGAATACCCGAAGCGATTCAGCTTACGGGATGTGTTAAACAGAAAACTTTTCGTATCAAACCTGCCATACTGCACCGTAGCCTTTGTTACCGGCTGAGAAGGCTTTTTTGTGATAATGTTTATAACTCCTCCCATTGCATCGGCACCATACAGGGCTGAGGAGGCACCCCTCAAAACCTCAATCCTCTCAACATTCTCAAGGGGCACAGGGATATCATTAAGATCAAACTGTCCTGACGAGGGAAGGTTCATTCTTTTACCATCAATCAGTATCAACACCTGTTCGGCCGTGGAGGCCCTGATCGAAAGTGTTGCAGATGCCCCCTTGTTTCCATAATCCTTGATCTTTACGCCCATAACATCTTTAAGCACATCTGCTATGCTGTCATAGCTCCTTTTTTCAATCTCCTTACTTGTTATTATTGTTACATCCTGAGCAACATCCTCTACGGACTCCTCCACCCTTGTGGCAGTAACAACGATCTCTTCCAGCTTCATTGTCTCTTCACCACTGGCAGCAAAAGCAGAAAATGAGGATAGAACAGTTAGAATCAGGACAGACAGACCTAAGAATACCACACCAAAAATGAAACGGAAATTAAAAGATTTTTTAATATGTCTGACAAAAGGGAACAACGCGAAGGGACTACTCATCTTGACACACCTCCCGCGAGGTTTTCCAGACGGATGGGTCTTCCGGCTCAGGGCATTCAGGTTGCAACTAACAAGCGGCAAGACACAAGAAAAAACTTGTTACTTGCTGCTTGTACTCCTACTCACCCGCCTTCCCAGAAGAACCGTTTGAACCGTTTTAACAGTTCGAGCCGTTCAAACTGCTCTCCCAGTGGCTTTGCAAGAGGCTGTTGCTTGCTGCTTGTTCCTTGCCTCTTGCACGGGCTTTCGTTCCCTTCACGGCTGCGGGGCAGCGGGGGAATCACCGCCACAGGAGTCTTCAGGCATCAGTCAGGAGTCAGAGGAGAAAATAACGAAAATCAATCCTTTGACTCCTGACTCTTGACTCCCTTTGGGGTTACACCCCTCTTCCTCACATCCGTCCGTGCCTGCAACAAGGAAAATCCTGTTGCAGATAAATTATTTAACCAAATATCATTAAATCAAGTCAAACCTTCAGGTATTATAGTTTCTTAACAGGGAGAGTATCCGAACTCTCCCTGTTAAGCGGAGGGTTAGGATACAGCATTATGCTGTATCTTTTCTCAATCCTTTTTTGCCCTTTCACACTTTTACAAAATCCTTTTTCCTGTTTGCATCAAAATTCCTTACACCCGATCTCCAGAATCGGCATAACAGGCTCTCCCTCAAATACTCGATATCTAAACCTTTGGGTTTAAGTGACTCATCACATCCTTTAAACGGAACAAACATCTGGAGATAGTAGAATTCAACCTTCATCTGTCTCAATTCGCCTATCATGTCCAGCACACTGCTCATCCCAAGCCCACTGAAAAGAGTGGTTCTTATTTCGTAATCAACTCCCGATCCGGTTATATACTCAATTGATCTCTTTATCATCTCCGTGTCCACCTGTACACCAGCCACCCTGCTGTATGCCCTGAGGGGTGCCTTGTAGTCCATTGCCACATAATCAACAAGTCCTTCCTGTAGAATCTGTTGAAGCCTCTCGGGCATGGAACCATTGGTGTCAAGCTTAACCAGATATCCCATCTCTTTTACCTTCTTGAGAAAAGTCTCAATATTAGGCTGAAGAAGGGGTTCTCCACCTGTAACAACAACACCATTCAGAAGCCCCTGTCTCTTTGATAAAAAAGAAAGAACCTCGTCCTCTTCAATCAAAGGCCCGTACATCTCAGGATATACAAGCCCAGGATTGTGACAGTAGGAGCATCTGAAGTTGCATCCCTGAGTGAAGACCACTGCCGAGAGCCTGCCTGGAAAATCTATAAGAGAATGTCTATGAAGTCCTCCTATACGCATGAAAGGTTATACTCCTTTCTCAGGCTGAACTCCTCTTTCTTTCCTACATTCCATTGTTTTACAGGACGGAGATAACCAACGATTCTTGAGTATATCTCTGTCTCCCTGCCGCATGTAGGACACTGTCTGAACTCACCTGCAATGTATCCGTCCTCAGGACAGACGCTGAATGTAGGTGTTATTGTGAAGTATGGCAGATGGTAATTCTCGCAGACCTTTTTCACAAGCCATTTGACTGCCCTGGCATCCTCGATCCTCTCACCAACATAAAGATGAAGCACTGTGCCGCCTGTGTATCTCTGCTGAAGGGCATCCTGATGCTCAAGAACCTCAAAAAGGTCTTCTGTATAATCAACAGGCAGATGGGTTGAATTGGTATAGAAAGGCTCAGCCTTCTGTGCCCTGAACTGCTCCTCATTTGCACAGATAATGTCCGGATACTTTTTTTTATCAATCCTTGCCAGACGATAGGATGTACCTTCTGCCGGTGTTGCCTCAAGGTTGTAGATGTTGCCGGTGGATTCCTGAAACTCCCTCAGTCTCTGTCTCATATGCTCCAGGACATTTATGGCAAAAGCCCATCCCTCTCTATGGGCTATGCCGCTACCAAAAAGGTTCAGACATGCCTCATTCATTCCGATCAGTCCTATGGTTGAAAAGTGATTCTGCCAGTACCGACCAAACCTTTTCTTTACGTTTCTTAAATAGAATTTTGAATAGGGATAGAGATTGCCTTCTGTAAACCTCTCCAGCACCTTCCTCTTTATCTCAAGGCTATCCCTGGCAAGTAGCATCACCCTGTCAAGCATGCTGAAGAACTCCTCTTCGTCTGTGGCGAGATATCCGAGCCTTGGTAGGTTGATGGTGACCACACCGATTGAGCCTGTCTGAGGGTTTGCA
>JALUAR010000194.1:0-1518 GCA_027050975.1 Thermodesulfovibrio sp. | reverse complement strand
AAGAGTCCTCCGCCGCGTTTTCTCAACTGCCGGTTGTCAAGCCTGAGGCGGCAGCACATTGACCTCGCATCCTCAGGACTCATATCCGAGTTGATGAAGTTTGAAAAGTAAGGGATTCCGTACTTTGCCGTTACCTTCCAGAGAAGATCCATATTCGGATTGTCCCAGTCAAAATCCTTTGTAATGTTGTAGGTGGGTATGGGGAATGTAAAGACCCTTCCCAGTGCATCACCTTCAAGCATTACCTCAAGAAATGCTCTGTTAAAGATGTCCATCTCCTCCTGAAACTCACCGTAAGTCTCCTTCATCGGTTCTCCACCAATAATTACCGGATGCTCAGCCAGTGTTGAGGGAACCGTAAGGTCAAGGGTGATATTTGTAAAGGGTGTCTGAAACCCAACCCTTGTGGGCACATTAATGTTAAAGACAAACTCCTGAAGGGCCTGCTTTACCTCTCTGTAAGTAAGGCCGTCATATCTGATGAAAGGGCTCAGCAGGGTATCAATATTTGAGAATGCCTGAGCACCTGCAGCCTCTCCCTGAAGGGTATAGAAGAAGTTGACAACCTGTCCGAGGGCACTACGGAAATGTCTGGCAGGAGAACTCTCCACTTTGCCAGGTGCACCTTTGAACCCCTCTCTTAACAGATCAAGCAGATCCCAGCCGACACAGTAGACCGAAAGGATGTTGAGGTCATGAATGTGGATGTCACCATTCAGGTGTGCATCTCTGATCTCGGGAGGATATATCTTGTTAAGCCAGTAGATCTTGCTTACCTCAGAGGATATGTAGTTATTAAGGCCCTGAAGTGAGAAGGCCATGTTGCTGTTTTCCTGAACCTGCCAGTCCAGCTGCCTGAGATACTGGTCAACCAGGTCTATATCAGCCTTTGTGGTGATATCTCTGATCCTGGCATGCTGGTCACGATAGAGAATGTAAGCCTTGGCAGTCTTTCGGTAAACTGAGGCAAGCAGTACCTCCTCAACAATATCCTGAATCTCCTCCACGGTAGGCGTACGGTCTTTTATTACCTCCTCAGCAAGGCTGAGCACCTTGAGGGTCAACATCCTGGCAATACCGTAATCGAACTCTCCAGTGGCAGCGCCTGCCTTTGCAATGGCATTGGTAATTTTTTCGGCATTAAACCTTACCTTTTTTCCATCTCTCTTCTGTATATACCTGAACATGGTAAACCTCCTGTCAGTGATTTTCATCCTTAATAAGGATGCCTTAAGGGTATAGAGATCCCGAAGACAATACTTTAGCCCTGAAATACTTTAGCTACAACGCTAACAGATATAAAGATTTAGGGCCTTGACAGAAGAGAGTGGAAAGTCTGATTGGGGTGATTTCCTATGAAGGACACAATGACTCATTGCATATACCTCCCGCGAGGTTTTCCAGACGGATGGGTCTTCCGGCTCAGGGCATTCAGGTTGCAACTAACAAGCGGCAAGACACAAGAAAAAACTTGTTACTTGCTGCTTGTACTCCTACTCACCCGCCTTCCCAGAAGAA
>JALUAR010000193.1 GCA_027050975.1 Thermodesulfovibrio sp. | reverse complement strand
CTTTTAAAACTATAAAAAAAATTATTGTGAAAATCCTTGACAAATCACCATAATCTGTGATAAAGTTCAGCGTTTTCTAAACTTCCAATTTTAAAGGGAGTGGGTATGCTTGAATTAAACAAATGGTTTATTGTCCAGCTTATTAACTTTCTGGTTCTGGTGGTCTTACTAAACTATATTCTCTTCAAACCACTGCTCAATCTTTTTAAGGAGAGGAAGGAGGGTATTGAGGGGTCCATAGAAGAGGCTAAGAAACTGAATCAGCTGAAGGATGAGGAGTTGAAGCGTTACAACACCGAGCTTGCTCAGGCTCGTGAGAAGGCCAAGGAAATTTACAATGCCCTCAGACAAGAAGGGCTCGAGAAGCAGAAGGAAATGATTGAGAAGGCGCATGAAGAGGCTCTTCAGGAGATAGCGAAGGCACAGGAGGTTATCAGGCAGGAGACTGAGAAGGCACGCAAGGAGCTTGGTGAATATGTAAGGAAGTTCTCTGAAGAAATAGTGAAAAAACTGGTAGAGGTATAGAAAGATGAAGAAAGTAGCAAAAACGAATAGATTTGGCTTCAGAAAAATAACCGGTTTTCTGTTTGTTTATTCTTCCCTGATTATAATGCATGCCACAATGGTGTATGCCTCTTCCGGAGGCGGAGAGCATGAAGGTGCCGGTTGGAAAGACTGGTTGTGGAAGATAATAAACTTTGCTGTCCTGGTATTTATTCTTATAAAATTCCTTGCCAAGCCAATGAGGGAGTATTTCCAGAAACGGACGGAGATGATAGAGAAGTCCCTCAATGAGGCAAGGGAGGCTAAAGAGCTGGCGCAGAAGGCCCTTCAGGAGGTGCAGGAAAAACTCAAGCTGAAGGATCAGGAGATAGAGAGAATTGTCGCAGCTGCAAAACAGTCGGGTGAAACAGAGCGTGACTCCCTGATAGAGCAGGGTGCTCAGATGAGCGAGAAGATCAAGGAGCAGGCAAAGGCCAACATAGAGATGGAGCTTAAAAATGCAAAGGCTGCGTTGAGGGCTGAGGCAGCAGAACTGGCAATAAAACTTGCCGAGAAGAAACTGAGAGAAGAACTAAGCGAAGAGGATCAGTTAAAACTAATAGAAGATTCAATTAAGAGGTTAGAGGGTTAAAGATGGCATCTAAAGAAAGGAAATTTGCAAAAAGGTATGCCAGAATGCTTTTCAATGTTACAGGCGTTAAAAAAGCAGAAGAGGCGATTCAGGGCCTCACGCTTGTAAGTGAGGCTATTGAGGAGAGTAAGGATGTGAGGAATTTCTTTCTTTCTCCGTTGATTGACGAGGATGAGAGGGCAAAGGCTGTGGAAGTCCTTGCTGAGAAACTGGGGCTTGGTGAGGAGGTAAAGAAGTTTCTAGTATTTCTCTCTCTAAAAAAGGCTATTGTAGCCCTGCCGGATATAATTAGACACTACAGAAATATCTACTTTGAGAAGAAGAGAAAGGCAAAGGCAACGGTTATTACTCCTATCAAATTCAACGGAGACTATGAGAAGAGGCTTGTGGAGTCTCTGCGGAAGATTACCGATAGAGATGTTGATATTGAGTATGTCTATGATCCGGATCTGATAGGAGGGATTGTTGTCAAGGTAGGAAGCACAATGTTTGACGGAAGCCTGAGGGGACAGCTTAGAATGCTAAAGGAGAGCTTGTCAGCCTGACTGATACTTACTTATATTTAAGATAAAGCGATTAACAATAATGTTTAAGGGGTGATGCTATGGAGATCAAAGTTGAAGAAATAAGTGAGTTGATAAGAAAACAGATAACCGACTTTGAGAAGAAGGTTGATGTCAGTGAGATAGGTACCGTGTTGAGCGTTGGTGACGGTATTGCCAGGGTGTACGGACTGGAGAACGCAATGGCCAGTGAGCTGCTGGAGTTCCCAAACGGTGTCTTCGGAATGGCTCTGAACCTTGAGGAGGACGTGGTTGGTGCCGTTCTCTTTGGTGAGGACACACTTATAAAGGAAGGCGATATTGTAAAGAGAACCGGCAGAATTATGGAGGTTCCTGTTGGTGAAGCTCTCCTTGGTAGAGTTGTTAATGCTATCGGACAGCCTATAGATGGCAAGGGCCCCATAAATGCAACGGAAAGAAGAATGGTTGATATAGTCGCCCCTGGTATTGTTGATAGACAGCCTGTTAGCGAGCCACTGCAGACAGGACTAAAGGCAATAGATGCAATGATTCCTATAGGTCGTGGACAGAGGGAGTTGATCATAGGTGACCGTCAGACAGGAAAAACCGCCATTGCCATTGATGCTATTATAAATCAGAAGAATACAGATGTTTATTGTATATATGTTGCGGTAGGACAGAAAAGGGCTGCAGTGGCAAGGGTGGTTCAGACCCTTGAGGAGCACGGAGCTATGGAGTATACAACCGTTGTGGTTGCAACGGCTAGTGAGCCTGCTCCGCTTCAGTACATCGCCCCTTATGCAGGCTGTGCAATGGGTGAGTATTTCAGAGACAACGGCAAACATGCCCTTATTATATACGATGACCTTAGTAAGCAGGCTGCGGCATACAGGCAGCTTTCACTTCTGCTGAGACGTCCGCCTGGTCGTGAGGCTTATCCTGGTGATGTTTTCTATCTCCATTCAAGACTCCTTGAAAGGGCTGCAAAGCTCTCGGATGAGAAGGGAGGCGGTTCGCTGACAGCACTCCCGATAATCGAGACCCAGGCTGGTGACGTTTCTGCATATATTCCTACAAATGTTATATCCATTACAGACGGTCAGATCTATCTTGAACCTGACCTGTTTTATGCAGGCATCAGACCGGCTGTTAACGTTGGTCTTTCCGTTAGTCGTGTTGGTGGTGCTGCTCAGACAAAGGCGATGAAGCAGGTGGCCGGAACCCTGAGGCTTGACCTTGCCCAGTACAGGGAGTTGGCTGCTTTTGCCCAGTTTGGTTCCGACCTGGATAAAGCAACTCTTATGCAGCTGGAACGTGGTAAGAGAATGGTTGAACTCCTTAAACAGGATCAGTATCAGCCAATGTCTCTTTCCGAGCAGATCATCGTGCTCTATGCCGGTACCCAGGGCTTCCTGGATGACCTGCCTGTGGAATCCATAAGAGACTTTGAGCAGGGGCTGCTAAGTTACGTAAATAGCCAGAAGGCTGATCTGAAGAAGGAGATAGAGGAGAAGAAAGCCCTTGATGAGGATCTCAAGAACAAGCTTAACGAGGCTATAACAGCATTTAAGTCTACATTCCAGGCGTAAAAGTTTATAGTGAATAAAGAGCTCGAGGAGTGATATAGATGGCAACTTTAAGAGATATAAAAAGGCGTATTAACTCTATTAAGAGTACCGCGAAGATCACCAGGGCAATGAAGATGGTGGCTGCGGCAAAGCTAAGAAGGGCTCAGGAGAGGATGTTTGCCCTGAGGCCCTATGCGGATAAAATCAGTGATGTCCTTTCCTCTCTTGTTCAGCCTACTGAGCAGGATATGCATCCTTTACTGAAAGTGAGGCCAAGGAAGACAGTAGAGGTTTTGATTCTCACCAGTGACAAGGGACTTTGCGGTGCCTTTAATACAAATGTTATTAAGGCAGGAGTAAATCTTATAAATAGATTAAAGTCGGAAGGGCTTGAGGTTAGCGTAAGTACGATCGGTCGTAAAGCCAGAGAGTATTTTAAACGAAGAGAAGTTCCACTCCGAGAGGCATGGACTGGACTTTCAGGAAAGGTAACGTTCACATCGGCTCAGGAGATTGCACAGAATCTGATGGAGAACTACATAAATGAGACATTTGATGAGGTCTATCTTGTATATAATGAGTTTAAAACTGTGGTGTCTCAGCAGGTAACCGAGGTCAGGCTGCTGCCTATTGGTACTGTTGAACATGACGAGTCAAAGGAGATGAAGGACTTTTTATTTGAACCTTCCGAAGAGGAGATATTCAATAGACTGTTACCAAAGAGCATGGAGATACTGGTTTTCAGGGCATTGCTTGAGTCACAGGCATCCGAAGAGGCAGCGAGGATGACGGCAATGGAGAATGCTACCAATAATGCTGAGGATATGATAGACAGGCTCACCCTGGAATTCAACAAGGCACGTCAGGCCTCTATTACAAAGGAACTCATGGATATTGTCGGTGGTGCCGAGGCCCTGAAGGAATGATAAGTTGTAAGTTCTGAGTGTTGAGTTTAATTTGTAAATAAAATATATTGAGTTGATGGAGGTATAAAATGAATGAAGGTAAGGTAGCACAGGTTATTGGTGCAGTAGTAGATGTTGAGTTTGAAAATGAGCTTCCTGCAATTCTGAACGCATTAAAGATAGAACAGCCAGCTGATCCAGAAAAGGGTATTCCGGAGATTAACCTTACTCTTGAGGTAGCATCTCACCTTGGAGAAAACAGGGTTAGAACCATTGCCATGGGACCAACAGATGGTCTTGTGCGCGGAATGAAGGTTGTTGATACAGGTCAGCCTATTGCAGTGCCTGTTGGTGAAGCAACCCTTGGAAGGATCATGAATGTTACCGGTGATCCGTATGACAATGCCGGTCCGATTGAGGCTAAAGAACGCTGGCCAATTCACAGACCTGCCCCTGAGTTTGTCGAGCAGGTTCCAGCCACAGAGGTCTTTGAAACAGGTGTTAAAGTCTTTGACCTGCTGGTTCCGTTTGTCCGTGGTGGTAAGATGGGAATGTTCGGTGGTGCAGGAGTTGGAAAAACGGTTATCATCATGGAGATGATTCACAATATAGCCATGGTTCATGGTGGTGTCTCTGTGTTTGCAGGTGTTGGAGAGAGAACAAGAGAGGGTAATGACCTCTTTCTTGAAATGAAGGAATCCGGTGTTATTGAAAAGGCGGCTCTCATTTACGGACAGATGAATGAGCCACCCGGTGCAAGGCTCAGGGTTTCACTCACGGCACTGACAGCAGCAGAGTATTTCAGGGATCAGGGACAGGACGTTCTGATCTTTATTGACAATATCTTCAGATACACACTTGCGGGTTCCGAGGTGTCCGCACTGCTTGGCAGGATGCCTTCCGCAGTTGGTTATCAGCCAAACCTTGGCACTGACATGGGTATGCTTCAGGAAAGAATTACAACAACAAAGAAGGGCTCCATTACATCCATGCAGGCTATTTATGTTCCTGCAGACGACCTTACGGACCCTGCTGTTGCAACAGCCTTTACCCATCTTGATGGTACGGTCGTTCTTTCCAGACAGATAGCTGAGTTGGGTATTTATCCTGCAGTGGATCCCCTTGATTCAACCTCCAGGGCTCTTGATCCGAGGATTGTTGGTGACGAGCACTATCAGGTAGCACGTGGAGTACAGAAACTCCTGCAGAGATATAAAGAGCTGCAGGATATTATCGCAATTCTTGGTATGGAAGAGCTTTCCGAGGATGATAAGCTGGTTGTTGCAAGGGCCAGGAAACTCCAGAGGTTCCTCAGTCAGCCATTCCATGTGGCAGAGGCATTTACCGGCACACCTGGTAAATATGTGAAACTCGAGGACACAATTAAAGGCTTTAAGGCTATTCTGGATGGTAAGTACGATGATATGCCCGAGCAGGCTTTCTACATGGTTGGTACAATCGAAGAGGCTGAGGAGAAGGCCAAGAAGCTCGGATGGACAAGAGAGGTTTAATTAAGTAACAAAGCAGCGGGACTTCTATTTTAATATAGAAGAGGGAAGGAGCGTTAAATGGCAGATAAGTTAACCCTTGAGGTTGTTACACCCTATGGTTCCGTACTGAAGGAAGAGGTTGATGAGGTGGTTGCCCCTGGCTCAGAGGGTGAGTTTGGGGTGCTGCCTGGACATGTCCCCTTTGTGACAACTTTAAAGATAGGGATGCTTGTATACAAGCAGGGTGGAAACACCGGTTATGTTTTTATAAATTCTGGATATGCAGAAGTTAGTGATGACCGTGTTCTTGTGCTTGCCGATAGTGCGGAACGGGCAGAGGATATTGATGTAGAAAGGGCCAAGGCTGCGATGCAGAGGGCCGAGGAAAGGCTTCGTCAGAAAGAGAATGTTGACTTTGCCCGTGCCCAGGCAGCACTACAGAGAGCACTTACAAGAATTGAGGTAGCGCAGAAGGTTAGACAGTCATAACTTTATTTATCTTTTCTTCAATATTTTCAGAACCACCTGTGCATCGCTCCAGGTGAGCCATTTGTCATTAGGGTTTCTTAACAGATAAGAGGGATGAAAGGTGGGAACCACCGGAATATCCATATACCTGAAGACCTTCCCTCTTACCTTTGTTATTCCTAACCTTGTCTGTAGAATAGTTTTCGTGGCAACATCTCCGAGGGTCATAATCACTCTGGGTGATATAATCTCTATCTGTCTTTTCAGGAAGGTAAGGCAGGTCTGTATCTCATCCTCTCGGGGACGTCTGTTTTCTGGTGGTCTGCATTTTACCGTGTTTGCAATGTAAACATCCTCCCGCTGTAGCCCCATTTTCAGAATGAGTCGTGTAAGGAGTTCGCCTGCTCTTCCGACAAAGGGTCTACCCTGCAGATCCTCCTCCTCTCCGGGGGCCTCACCGATAAACATCAGTTCTGCTTCAGGAGAGCCCTCTCCAAAGACCAGTTTGGTTCTCTTTTCGTGAAGTCTGCATCTTGTGCATTCTCCAATCTCCTCTCGAAGTCTTCGAAGGGCCTGCTCCTTCAGAAGACATGTTTTCCCTGAGGAGCCGGAACAGGCACTTTCCGGAACCTTCAGAGGTAGTCTCTCAAAACCGAGAGCCTCGTAAAACTTTATTATCTTTATTAAATCTCCAATTGCAGGTGTATGGTTCATCTTTCACCCCATTTGAGTTTTTCTCTCAGTATCTGGAAGTAGTCCCTCTCGCAGGGAAGCAGAAGTTTTGTTTTGTAAGGAGATTTTTTTACCTCCACAACATCGGTCTTTTTTAAGGAAAAACCGATCTGTCCATCTAAGGTAAGATAAACATCTTCGCTTTCGGATTTCAGATTTATCTCGATAAGGCTATCTCCAGAGATCACTATTGGGCGGTTAGTGAGTGTATGGGGACAGATTGGTGTTATCACCATGCAATCAAGAGATGGATGAATTATGGGACCGCCTGCCGAGAGATTATAAGCTGTGGAGCCTGTTGGAGTTGAAATAATAAGCCCGTCAGCCTTATATGAGGTAACATAATAATGATCGATATATGTTTCAAGATCTATAATTCTGGCAAGGGCTCCCTTTGTAATCACCACATCGTTAAGAACCGTATATCCCGTGATAACCTCTCCATGACGGATTATGTTAGCCTCTAGCATCATTCGTTCCTCAATGGAACATTCTCCTTTTAACATGGTCTCTATTGCGGTAAAGACCTCTGTGCGGTTTACTTCGGTTATAAATCCGAGCCCGCCAAGATTGATGCCGAGGATGGGAATCCCTTTTTCAGCAACCAGTCTTGCAGCAGAGAGCATGGTACCGTCACCACCAAGAACCACTAAAACATCAATCAAATCAGGTATTTCTGCTCTCTGATAACCTTTAATATTCAGACGTTCGGCTGTTTCTCTGTCAACAAAGGCGTTATATCCCCGCTCTTTAAGCCATGGAAGGAGTTCTCCCAGAATTTCCAATGGCTCATGTCTTCCGGCCTTTGATATGATACCGACGTTTTTTATATCTCCATCAGCCATCTCTTAATCTCCTCTATTCGCTGCTGGTCTCCAACTATAGTTATTTTTCTTTTATCATTCTCTGTGATTTGAATTGTAACCTCAAAGGAACAGGTCCAGTCCTTCAGGAATTCCGGCCACTCCACTGCTGCCACTGCGCAGCCATCAAGGTAATCCTCAAGTCCGAGTTGTGAGACATCCGTCTCATCAGAGAGTCTGTATAGGTCTATGTGATAAAAAGGATACTTACCTTCATGCTCTGCAATTATAACAAAACTGGCACTTGTTATCTCACGTTCATCTACATCAAGGGCCCTGGCTATTCCTTTGATAAAAACGGTCTTGCCTGCTCCAAGGTCACCGTATATACAGACCAGATCAGGCGGCTGCAGTACCTGTCCAAGGGCTTCACCGACTCTTTTGGTCTCTTCCTCGCTTCTGGTCTCTATCTCTATGCACATGAGCGAACTCTGCAAGTAAGCCCTGATTTCATTGCATTTCCGAGATGGCCCGAATTACGTCCTTCTTTCCAATAATGCCAACAAGCCTGCCTTTGCTCATTACCGGTAGAAGATGAACCTTTTTCTCGCTCATCAGTTCCGCAATCTCACTTAGAGTGGCATTCTCATCAACAGTTATCACATCTCTGGTGCATATGTCTGCAACTGTGGTAGCAGCCATTTTCCTGATCTCCTCTTTTACCTTCGAGTCACTATCAATAGGTATTATTGCATCAAAGATTCTTATAATTGTTGGTATGTGGAAAGGTCTCTCCTTTCGTATAAGATCATTCTCTGTAACAATACCGAACAGGGTTCCATCATTGTCCAGCACTGGTGCTCCAGAGATGTTTTTTTCGATAAAGAGTCGTCCAAGCTCTTCTACTGATGTATCAGGGCTTACTGTTATTACATCCTTTGTCATTATATTCTTTGCAATCAAAGTATCTTGTGCCATTTATAGACCTCCTTTATGCCACATTTAGAATGTTTTCTTATATTTTATCAGATATTAATCTTTTCATCGTTACGGAACTTAGAACAGTCCAATATACCCACCCTGTCTTCTCTCGGTCCTGTTGTATCTGTAGGAGAAGAATCTTTCTGGATGGCAGAACGTACAATCCCCGGAAATCCATATGTTGTCAACTCTAACACCAAGACTGATTGCCTGTGCAATATTTGCTGATGGAAGATCAAGGCAGAGCCTGCCGTCTCTTTCTATGAAGTATTCACCTTCACCGGTCTGTGTTTTCACGGCATTAAGTACATCTTCACTTACCTCATAACAGCACCATTTAATCGAAGGGCCAATTGCTATCACAATATCTTCCGGCTCGGATTCAAAATGTTCTCTCATCAGGTTGATGGCATTCTTTATAATACCAGCAGCAGTTCCTCTCCAGCCAGCATGCACCGCGCCAACTGCTTCTTTTTTGTTGTCATACAAAAGGACAGGTACGCAATCCGCCACTTTTATGCCTATAAGAATTCCCTGTTGATCTGTGAGAATTGCATCGGCGATGGTCTCTGTAGTATGCTTATGACTTTCAATAATTAACACATTGTCAGTGTGTTTCTGGTTTACGTAAAGGACCCTGTCTGGAGCTATACCGGCCAGGGTTGAGACAGTCTTTTTGTCGCTACCCTCTGAACGGTCGGTAAAGAATGCCTGGACCTTTGTATTCTTAAAAATATCAGGAATAATCATAAATAATCTGAAGGGACAGGTGTTTTAGTTCTTGTTTTGTTCGTATTATAAACCAAATCTACTTAAAAGAAAAAGAAGAGTTGCTATTTTCACAAGTCGTTGACATGAAATCTGGTATAATATTCAATATGAGACCGAGGCTGTACTTGAGAGTAGGCGACAGAGTGATACATCTCAGGTATCATTACTGGGGTGAGGGAGTAGTGGTTGAGGAAAAACACTCTTCACTGGAGGGAGGATTCTGTCTTGTAAAGGTACTATTTGAAGATGGAGAGGAGAGGTCATTTATTAATGATCTTGATCATGAATGTTGCTGTTATTACTCTGGCCTGAGGCTTATTTACTAAACTAACTCTTTTCAGCAGATGTGGGTATTTCCACTGCTTCCTGAAAGAGTCTGCCCTGAAATGTATTCAACGCTTCAAATCGTTTCTCAATATCTCTGGTAATCTCATGTCTTGACCTGTCCCAACGAGGTGCAATGAGTATATCATCAGGTGCCGTGGCAAAAAGCCTTTGAAGCACTATCGAAGGGGATAGTTTTTCGATAAAACGTACGAGGAAATCCAGATATTCCTGGTAGCTAAAGGTATGGAAGGGGGTTTCCTTATAATATTGTTCAAGAAGCGTATCTTTTATGATTTGTAACTGATGGATTTTCAGGAAACCTACGGGGAGGGTGGAGATTACATCCGCCATTTTCAGCATATCCTCTTCTGTCTCCGTAGGAAAGCCAACTATAATGTGGGCTCCGATATGGATACTCCGTCCTTCGGTCATCTCCAATGCATTCAGAAAGGTCTGGTAGTCATGGCCACGGTTGATATACTCAAGGGTGCGGTCATAAATGGACTGAAGACCGTACTCTACGAGGATAAAATAGTCCTTTGCCAGTGATTCAAGAAGCCTTATCTTCTCTTCATCTATACAGTCAGGTCTAGTACCTATTGCCAGACCCACCACAGATGGTTCACTTAAAGCTTCCTTATAGAGTTCTTCCAGTTTTTCAACAGGTGCATAAGTGTTTGTGTAAGGTTGAAAATAGACTATAAACTTTTTTGCTTTATATCTCTTCTGGAGATATTTTATCCCTCCCTGTATCTGATCTTTAAGGGGTGTTACAGCTCGGCAGGAGGAGGGGCGGAAGCTGTCGTTGTTACAGTAAATGCACCCGCCATAGCCTACAGTACCGTCTCTGTTTGGACAGGTGAACCCGGCGTCCACATTAACCTTGTAGACTCTCTCTCCAAAGAGTCTTTTCAGGTACGGACCGAAGGAGTTATATCTTCTTTCAGGGATATTCATTTTGATTCGATAACCGTATTTACTATTCTAACAAATTCTCCTGCAGTCCTGTATATATCCTCTGATTTGAGGATGCCGGAAACAACCGCTACCGCCGAGGCCCCGTGTTTTAATACATCTTCTATATTCTCAATGTTTATTCCTCCGATGGCTACAACCGGGATTTTTACCTGAGAAGAGACCATGCGAAGCAGTTCAAGTCCTCTGGGAGAGTCGGCATTTTCTTTAGTGGATGTGGCGAATATTGGGCCAAATCCTATATAATCTGCTCCTTCAACCTCTGCCTCAATGGCCTGTTGAAGATCATGAGTGGAGACTCCTATTATTTTATCCTTCATGATCCTTCTTGCCTCTTTGATGGGGAGGTCATCCTGGCCTATGTGTACACCATCGGCATCTACAGCGCATGCGATATCTGCATGGTCATTCACTATAAATACGGCTTCGTAATCCTCGGTAATTCTGCGTAGTCTCTCGGCTGTGTAATATATTTCCTTTCTTGTGAGATCCTTCTCTCTGTACTGAATCCACTTTATGCCTGCGTCAAGAACCCTTTTCACGGAATCCTCTACCCTGATCTGCGAAAGCCTTCTATCTGTAAGAAAGTATATACCTCCGTAAAGCATTGTAATAATTATTATAACTTAGAAACCTTTCTCTAATCTTG
>JALUAR010000192.1 GCA_027050975.1 Thermodesulfovibrio sp. | reverse complement strand
ATACAGTCTTTACCTTCTCAAACCTCAGAAATAGTCTTTTTTCAAATTGCATAGTAAGAAACTCTCTTTTAGATCAGGCTGTATTAAAAAATACTGTATTTATGGATACCACCTTCGAGGACGTCTTCTTCACGGGCTCCGATCTTAAAGATATCGAGTTTCAGAATGTTAAAGGATTGAAACCTGTGTATTTCTTTAAAGCAACCAATCTTGAATATTCATCACTGGATAAAAATTTTATAGAGGAAGCTAAAAAGGTTACGGAAGAGGATTTGATCACTTATATAAAAACAGAATCAAAATTATCCTTGCAAAGACAAAGTGATATTCTAAAAACTATAGAAGAGTTATCTACAGACAATTAAGAAAACCATGCTTTGGAGGGCTATTGCAGGATTTCACAGACATCCTGATTGGGGATCTCAGACAGACAAAAAGAAAGTTCAATCGTCTTCTCGGTCTCGGCCTTATCTTTACCTTAATCGGCTATCTGTACATTATCCTTCCATATTTTCAATACAAATCAGAAGAAAAATATCTCTCAGAGACAGTCAAAATACTGGAGAAAGAGTCAGAACGCCTCTCTAATCAGTTAAACAAGACAGAAACTGCGGCTAAAAGGATTAATGCCTCCTTACAAAAAATAAAGGATCAGATCAACTATTTCCCAACAATGCTTAACAGGAAGCTTCCTGAGATCAGAGATTCTCTTTACGGTGGCATAGCGAACAGACATTCCCGAAGGCCACAATACCAGCAAATGGATATTATACCGACAGAGAGGATGATAATTCCTTCACATATAAAGACATTCTCAGAAGCTGTAAGATGGTACACAAACAGATGGTTCGGAGATATTCTGGAACGTCTGAAACAGAATGTCATCGAGCCTGCACTGGAAATCAGTCCTAATGGAGGTGAAGATGCTATTGGTAATCTCTTTCTAATCTCTGATAGAGCACTTAAAAATATCCAGAAATATATTAATGAGATTGATCCCGAGTTCTGGAGAAGCTACTACGGTGGAAAGGTCCCGGTAGCCAGGGGATTGGTTGAACTGGTAGAGAATGAATTCAAACCGCTTTATGAGGAGGTAATGACTATTATAAACAGAGTGAAAACAACAATTGAAAAGAAAAAAGCTGAACTGGAAGATATTAAGATGAAAATGAGTACGACACAACAGAAAATAGACAATCTCAAAGAAAGAATAAACTCCCTTGAATCACCTATAGGCAAACTACCTGTTGATCTTACGGATTTTATTAAGTTGTTCCCCATTTTGTTAGTTGTTCTAATCGTAATGCTTACTCTGATAGTTTTTAAAAGTCATTTAATAAACAGAGTGGTTTCTCCGAAACTAAACGAAGAAAAACCTGTGGATAATGAGGCCCTTAATCTGGTTTTGAGATGTTGGTATCTCCCTCCCTATAAAAAATTGTATATTCCTTTGCTTGTGGTCACTATCTATCTGCTTATAGGTGCAATTCTACTGCATACATCCATCCTTGTTTTCAAAGAACCTGGCCTGTTCAAATCATTCACAAAAAACGGGTTCCCATTTCTCGATTATCTCTTTTATACCGCTTATCTGTCAGGCATCGTAATATATACTGCTTGCCTCTTTATGCTGATCAAACTTTTAAGCAGCAAAACACTAAAAACGCAGAGGGAGGGTTAAATGCCTCTTTACAGAATTGGTTCAATTGGAGAAGAGATAAAAAGTATCCAGAGAAAACTCAGAGAACTTGGCTTTTATAGAGGCCCTGTCGATGGTATCTTCGGAGGAGGCACAGAGGCAGCGGTCAGGGCATTTCAGAAAAGCAAAGGACTATCAGTAGACGGCATTGTTGGTCCTGTAACATGGAATTATCTTTTTAATGAAGATATCAAAGAAAATGCACTTCTGTCACGTCCCCTCATACATCGCTGTCTTGCTCTCACAGGTTCCTTTGAGACAGGAAGACCAGTACCTGACTGTTTTGCGGGAATAAGCGGTGATTTTGACGGCCAGGGAATGAGTTTCGGGGTGTTACAATGGAACTTCGGACAGAACTCGCTTCAGCCTCTTCTTAATGATATGATTAACGAGCATCAGGAGGTCGTAAAAGAGATTTTTCACAATTATTTTGACGTTCTTGTCGATGCGCTTAACTCCGACAAAGAGGATTTAATGACCTTTATCCGCTCAATCCAGCATCCGGTTAGACATTACATATATGAGCCATGGAGAGGTATGTTTAAGAGCCTCGGAAGAACAGAAGAGTTTCAGGAGATCCAGGTCAGATATGCCGAAAGACTCTTCAATGCAGCCCTCTCGCTATGCAATGAGTATGAACTCTGGTCGGAAAGGGCTGTTGCCCTGATGTTTGATATAAAGGTTCAAAACGGTAGCATCAGTAGAGTTGTTAAGAGACAGATTATTAGAGAAATCGAAGAACTATCACCTGATCTGTCTGATGAAGACAGAGAGGTCCAGAAGATGACAATTATAGCAAACCGGAGAGCAGAGGCATCCAATCCGAGATGGATAGAGGATGTACGAGCAAGAAAACTCTGTTGTGCACAAGGCCATGGTGTGGTTCACGGAATCAGATACGACATCAGGGAACAGTTCGGCATAGAGCTCAAGCCTTACGAATAAAAAAGAGGAGAAGGCAATGAAAGAAACCATGGATGTACTCATAGCTTATGTCATTATCATCATAGGATTGTCCGTGCTTCTACAGGTAATTGTAGAGGTGGCAAAGAACTTTTTAAGACTCCGCTGGAGTGTATATGAGAAGTTTTTTGTTCAACTCTACAGGAGATATTTCAATCCTACAGATTCCCCGGAAGAGATTCAACAGGATAGCCTTATCTCAAGAATACTTCAATTCTTTCAGCAGATTAATAAACGTGAAAGAGTCGGTTCCGTAACCCTGAGGTTCCGAAACTTTCATAACACCATAGTATCCTATGCCGAGGAGATGGAGAAACTGAAAACGGATCTTCTTCGTCTCCGGGCCTCCATTATAGATGAGAAAACAGCCCCATCGCCGGATGAGCTTATCGGACTCTATAAAAAACTCAGCAGATCTAAAACAAAACTGAAGGCTATCAGGTTAGAGAGCCTCTTTAGAATATATAACAGAACATTTAATGTAATGGAAAAGGAGAAGACAGAGAAGTTCAATCTATCCCTGGGTAAAATAGACCAGCTTCTACAGGAGATTCAGAGCATATCCGTCAGTAAGGAATCAGTCAAGCTTATTGATACGATTCTGGAAGGCATCAATGATATCGAAGATTTTATTCAGGATTACAAAAACAGAATATCCAGTTTCTTCGAGAACTGGCTTAGAGAACTTGAAGTAAGATATACTCGCTACATTGCGGTATGGACATTCTTTATCGGTCTTGCAATGGTAAGCATACTCAATGCCGACTCTGTCAGGATATACAAGACCCTGAAGAGCGATCTCACAATACGAACAAGCATTATTGCACAGTCAGAGGCTCTTACTGAATCGATAACCCCTCCTTTCATAACAGAACGTATCAATCATATCAGCAAAATGGCCGAAGAAATAAAAACAAAAATAGAGAAAGAAAAAAATCTGGATAGAGTAAAACTCTCCTCCCTTCACACAAATCTGAAGAGCTTCATTGAAACGGTTCAAGAATATATCTCCTCATTTAAGATCAGCCACAACTCGGAAACCATAAAACTTCCCTATGATCTTACCAAAGAGAGTGAATCTCTTATGAAGTATCTGAAGGAGGAAAAAACCTCTGAAGAAGGTCTTGAGCGGCTTCAGAACATTCTCGATAGCATCTTAATAAAAATCGCGGAAAACTATTCCGCCCTGATGATTGGCCTTATCAAGGCAAAGGGCAAGAGCCTGTATGAAGCTCCCCTGCCACTTGGCTGGGATAAGACTGAGCTATCACAACTTGCAGAAGCCACGAATCTGCTGAAAAAATTCTTAGGTCTGCTTGTAACAACACTGCTTATATCTTTCGGCGCTCCCTTCTGGAACGATATTCTCAAAACACTCTTTGGACTTCAGGGCTTTTTGAGAAAAACCGCTACGGAAAGTCCTGAAACAGAGAAACCGCAATAAATACAGGGGGAAACAATTATGTATGCATTGGCTGATGTAGTTATTTTCGGTATCAGATCCGGAATAAAACTTGCCCAGCAGGCGCGTCAGGCCTATCTTGAGGCAACAATTAGCCGTGAACTGGTGCTTCCTTTACCTGATTTCAGTCCTGAGATAAACCTTGGTGCTGCAACAGACTTCTTTCTGGGATCAGGAAAGATATACCTCAAGGATAATCCTCAAATTGAGAATATTTTTAACAGGGCTCTTTCATATGATATCACAGATGAGGAGAAGGATATTCTTATAAACTCCTATATTGAGTTCAAACTTCTTGATGATATAAATTCCGGACTGGTAAAACCTGAGAGCACAGGTCTTACGAAAGAGGCAATAGTTTCACTTCTCACTGTAAGACAGTGGGCTCGAAACAGAAGTCCCTACCCTTCTGCAGTGCAGAGAATCCTGGGCACATTGATAGAGATAGGGATAGACTTTTTCTCTGGCAAAACCTCTCTGATAGACGATAATACCGCCACGGGAAAGGCAATTAAAGGATTCTTACGCTCAATAGATGAGGTTGATTTCGCACAAGAGAGAGTAGATATCCTGGCACGGAAACTCTTTATCGCCTCTCTGGAAAGCATTGAGGAGAACCTGCCTCTTCTTGGTGCCGATGAAAAGACCGGGCTTCTTATCGAATCGGTTTCAAGGGCTCTGATAAAAGAGATCAGTGCGAGAATGAAAAAACTCTCTGACACTGACCTGTCCCTGGAGGAGAGTCTTCACGAGTGGGGCCAGCTTGTTCTGAGAAGCACAATCTCAAGCGCAGCCGATGTGATACTCTCAAATCCTGCCACATATCTGGGAATAACCGATGCCTCCGGGCAGGCCATGGTCGCATCTGTTGGCCGTTCCGTTCTTGAGATTATTCTTGATGAAGACTCGATTGACCTTAAACCTCTCTTTAGCAGACAGTCCCTCGACAGGCTCATGCGAACAGCACTTATCACATTCTCCGAGCATCCTGAGCTGATAGGTTCTGACCATAAGGCACTTCAACGGATTGTCTCACAGGTCGCCAGAGACCTCGGCCAAAAAACAACGTTTCTGTCGCCTGACCTATTTCCCGAGGTGGCAAGGCTCATCCTGGAAAAAACCGGGAAGAATGTTGCACTTCTCTGGCCAGAAGATGCCAGGAATGATCCCTCAAAACATCTCCTGATCACTGCCTCCAAGGAATTCCTGTTAAGACTGTCTTCTACGAAAGAAAGCGGTAAGCCATGGTATCCTTCACTGTCAGGCTCGGATATTATCGAGATTTTAGAGACAGTCCTTGACGAGGTGGTAGAGAATCCCGATTGGGTTATTCGGAAAGCTGCCGAAGAGGATACCGTACTGGGCATCATGATAGAGGCTCTATTTGAATCCCTCTCAAAGATGTCTGATAGAAGACTTAACCCCACACTCTTTAAAGAGATCTTCAGATCAGCCATAAAGGCGATTGCATTGAGGCATGAACTGGTAGAGAAGATAGAATACAACGGCAAACAGAAGGAGGCCATAGGATTCATCCTTGATACGATTATTGAGACTGTATTTTCAGAGACTGCCGGCACAAAGGCACGATGGGTACTTGCACGGTCGGAAATACTGGGACTTATCATTTCGATTATTCTCCAGAAGGTATCGGAAAAGGGTGTTGATGAATCTACAATAAAGAAGATTAAAGATATTCTAACGGAGGCAGCTGACAGGCTCAATTCTGGCAAGGAATGGTCTGTGGAATCATTACTTGAGGATCTGGACAAATATCTCTAAAATCTTTCAAAGGAGGTAATAGAGCAGTGCTTCCAAAAGGGAATCCTTACAAGAGATTTTCTGCTGCTTTCATATTCTCTATTTTACTGGTTTTCTCTGGCGGTTGTGTATCTCACATAACCGAACTCAGGGAGGCACAGCAGCAGTTTAATCTTGCAGCAACGCTTGAGAACCAGCTCAGGTTAGACCCGCTGCATTCTGACGCACTGACAATAACAGGACATGCAGAGGTATCATATCTTATCACCCTTAAAACCCTTAACAGACTTCTTGAGACAAAAAAGGCGGCCCTTGAAAAGGACAATCTCCTTGGTACTGTTTACACACTGAAGGCTCTCACAGAATGGCGACTGGCCAGATACTCTGATGCAAAGAAAACCGTGGACACCATTACATTGCACTACATGGATAGCCTTTTTTCCCGAGACCGCGTTCTTATCAAGGCATTACGCGGGCTTATCAAGAATGATCAGGCTTACAGACATATGAAAAAAAGGGACTACAAGTACAAAGAAATCAGGCATCTACTGGCAGAGTCGGTTCAAAATATCCAGGAGGCGATTGCCACTGCTGCAGAAGACCACAATTTAAGGGTATATCTGACAATATCCCAGCTTGCGGCTCTTAAAAACTGGAAAGATCTAAGAACAGACCCGGAATACAAAGACCTGCGACCGGCGGATTTTGATCATCGAAAAGAACTGGACAACTGGTGCAATGTGGCAAATCCTGTATGGAGCCGCTTTACAAAAGAGATGGACAGCATAGAAACAGATGATGCCATGAGTATGAAAAACTGGTGGGCCCGGAGGCTTTCCATGCCCCAGGCATGCAGGTGAATATTCTAATTTTTTCAGGAGGTAACAATTGGAAAACATCAGTCCGAAAGAGCTTGAAGATGTAATCAGGGAAGAACTGAAGGCAATATCCTCAAAAAGACAGAGGTGTAATCCAGAGGATGGCCCTGACAGACGCGATAATCTCTTTGGCATAGCTCTTTCCGGCGGAGGCATACGTTCCGCTACAGTAAACTTAGGCATACTTGAGGTGCTTAACAAAGCCGGTATACTGAAAAGAGCGGATTATCTCTCCACTGTCTCAGGAGGTGGATATATCGGCGGTTATGTCCATGGCAAGCTAAAAAAGGAAGGACAACATAATAATCCCTACCTGAGCCTGTTTCCAAAAGAGGATATAGAGCAGCTGCGTCAAAGGGGATATTTCCTGACCCCTGGAAGGGGCTTAAACAAGATTTTTAACACACTGAAGTTTGCCGGTGCATTTATTTACAGCCTTCTCATGAACTGGATCTGGGTGGCCACACTCTTTCTGACGATTATATTCCTTTTGAAATCGTTATACCATCTCACAGGACCTGGTTTCTGGAGACAGGCAGGCATTTCCATCTGTATTGCGTCTGTTTTTGTACTCTCTTACCACTTTTTCCTTCACGGACTAAGACACATAAAGCTGTGGTCCTCTTCCCTGCTTTATACCATGGAAGGCATATTGCTTCTACTTACTGTATTTTACGGAGGGTTCCTCCTTACAGAAAAATTCTCTTCAGACTCACCTTTTCAGATGTTTCTCATAATGTTTTGTCTATTTGTTTTTACTGGATTCTTTGCTAACCCTAACATCCTTACAATGCACAGATTCTACAGAGACAGCCTTGCTGCCGCCTTTTTAAGAGGATTCGAAAATTTGAGACTCCATCAGCTAAACAACGGAGACCACCCCGAGGACTGGACCTCCGCTCCCTACCCCCTTATTAATACCTGTCTAAATCTCTCCGGAGAGGCTCCTTCCGACAGTGATGACAAGGGGTTCATGGGAAAAAAGGCAAGCGATTATTTTCTTCTCTCCCCGCTTTATTGCGGCTCAAAACTCACAGGCTATGTAAGCACCAAGGGGTCTCCTTACCATAGCATGACCCTTGCCACCTCGGTTGCCGTGTCAGGGGCAGCGGTAAATCCTAATATGGGTTACAGGACCTCTGGCATCCTCGCCTTTTTGATGACACTCCTTAATATTCGCCTTGGCTACTGGGCACCAAATCCGGCAAGGACCAGGGCAGGGCTTTTGGCAAGAATTCCCTGGTGGCCTTACTATCATATTATGGAACTGCTCGGCAGAGCAGACCTTAAGAGGGCAAGAGTAAGTATATCCGACGGAGGGCATATAGAAAATCTTGCAGTATATGAACTCCTCAGAAGAAGATGTCGTTTGATAATAGCTGTGGATGCCTCTGCAGACCCGGATTACACCTTTTCAGACCTCAGAAATCTCGTCATAAGGGCCAGGAACGAACTCGGTCTCGAGATTAAATTCAGACAGTCTCCCGAGTCCATGATAAAGCCCTCTCCTTCGTCCGGATTTTCGGAATCACACTTTGTTATAGCAGACATCAGGGAGATAGCAGGAAGGTCATCCGATATGGATGGAAGCTACTCAGGCATCCTTGTATATCTGAAATCCTCTATACGCAAACCCATGAGGTGGAAGAGAATAAAAAGCAGAAGCTTTCTCTATAAGACCTACCATCCTGCCTTTCCCCATGAGTCCACGGCAGACCAGTTTTTTGACCCTGAGCAGTGGTCTGCCTATTATAACCTCGGAAGGTTCATGGCAGGTGACCTCCTCAGAGTAGATCTCACCAAGGATGAGGAGACTACATCAATAAACTCGATTGAGGAGCTTTACAACATCTTCAATGATATTAAGGATACGGAATCTCTAAGAAGATATATTAATCAGGGAACTACTGAAGATTCAGCTGTATAAGTTCATCATATGTCAGCAGTTTACCCTTACCAGCCTTCTTGATAAAGCTCTCAGCATCTGCCTTGCTCTTGAAGGCTATGATGCCAAAGCCCATGGGGGTCTCAACCCCTGAGTCCTTTACATACACGGCATCCTGCATGCTGACAGGCTCTCCTGTATTGTAATCATATGTTTTGGCTGCGCCGTCAAAAGTCATCTGAATGGATGTACACTGCTTTGCCCTCCACTGAATGGCACATCCTATATCACAAAAGATTACCTTTTTTCCAGCCCTCTGTATTACAGAAAACTTTTTTAGATTATCAGGGATATCCATTCCACAGTTGGTACAGGCTGGAAGTTTTTTCTCCGCTGCATGAACAGTTATGCCTGATATTAATAGGATCAAGACAGCAAAAATAAGAAATCTTTTTCTCATAAAACCTCCTCTCTTTGTGTTAGTTTTTTATTTATTTTACATTAATCACTATTTTCCTTTTCCACCACTGCCTCCTGTATTGAGGCAGGGCCAAGAAGCAGAGACATCCACCTTGTATCCTCTCTGCTGTCAAGAGCGATCTTTGCAGTAATTGTTAATGGCACGGAAAGAAGCATACCCACAGGCCCCAGCACCCATCCCCAGAATATCAGGGAGAGAAAAACCACCAGAGTCGAAAGGCCGAGACCACGACCCATAAAGCGAGGCTCTATAACATTACCCATAAGGAGATTGATCACAACATAACCTCCTGCAACCACAAGGGCCTTTACAAGCCCGAGTTGTACAACCGTTAGCAGCACCGCAGGAACCGCAGCAATAATCGAACCGATATTAGGGATGTAATTAAGCACAAAGGCCAGTACACCCCAGAGAAGGTAATAGTCAACACCTATTATTGCCAGCCATATGGAGACCAGAACACCCGTGGCAAGACTCACGAGTGTCTTGATTGCCATATAGTCTTTGACATTCCTGATAAAGGTATGAAAGTATAAAAGAGATCTCTCCGAACCACCCAACGCTGCCCTTAGTTTTACAGGAAATGTTGATGCCTCCATAAGCATGAAGATCACCGTCATCAGAATAAGAAAGCCGTTTGTGAGTACATTTCCGAGACTGTTGAGCAATATAGCCACAAGCTTCATTGCTGAACCAGGGTTGAAGATTTTTGAGAACTCAATCTCCAATGTGTTCACACCGAACCTTTTGAGCCAGCCAGCTATAATAATCGTCTGTTCTTTCAGTTTTTCTTCATAAACAGGCAGATCGCTTGAAAAGTTCCTCACGGATGACCCGACAAGGCCGGCCAGCAGAAGCCCCATCAGAAATACACCTAATATTACAATCAAAAGAGCAAGCCATGACGGAATCCCCTTACGCTGAAGCCAGAACATCGGCGGTGCAAGATTAATGGCAATAAAAATAGCGAGCAGAAAAGGCACAAGTATGGACTTTGCAGCGCTCATGCCTGCTATCACCACAACAAATGCTGCAATTGTTACCAGTATGTGGGATGCTGTAGTTCTGTTTTCTGAGGTGCTCATATGTATATTTTTATTATTATAAAAGATTAAAGAAAATTACGCCATAAGTTTATTTGATATTTTTCATCTTTAACATCACCCTTACTCCCTCGGGCAAGTATCGTACATTTACTATAATTCCAGCCTTGTTTAATTCCGCCTTCTCTAAAAGCAGCAAACCGTTCTTTGTTAGATAAACCCTTAACGTGAAACGTTTAAATCTTCCCCTCATACCAACTGCCTTTGTGCTCTTTTTAAAACCTTTAACATCAACCCGATATACCCCTTCATCGATCTTTTTTATTTTTCCAACCATAAAGCCCAGGCTTTTCATTCTCTTTCTGATGATTCCAACATCATCCGTAATCCCGATTGCAAAAACCGAACTCCAGGCGAAGATTATTAAAATTGTAAAAGTATACATTACGAACAAAAGATTCTTGTTCTTCATCTGCTCCTCCTTCCCAGTCTATAAATTTAAAAACCTTCTTACTTTTGCTGCCAACAATGGTGAAACTGCCGAAACAATAAGAACAACTATAAACAGATCGTCCTTTTTATATCAAACACCTGTAGCACCTCATGCCGCGGCTTTCCTGCAACGTAATGGCCGAAAAGAAATTCAAGGCCAATGTTAAGCAACCCGACAGAAAGATACATATTGCCTTCTACTTCTCCGATAACAGGTGCTATTTTATTCTGTCCGTATGAATTGCCTTGTTATTTGTACCTGTTCGATTAACTATTTCCGTTTTAAACTTATCCGGGTTGTAAACATACCATGCTACAGAATCAGTTTCTCCTGACTCTGTTCCATAGTGGATTTTTAGCAATGGTCTGAAAATCGATTTACCCAAAAAGCCTGTTGGTATTTCTACTTTAATGATAGCATTCAGTGGTATGGAAATCTCCATAGATGGTATTAATCTTAAAAAATACAACTCCTCTTCGGATAGTATAAGAATTCCGTTTCCTCTGAGCTGTTTCTTTTTTTCGACTCTGTTCCGAAATAATTTGCTCTTCTATCAAGGCAGACAATCTTTTTGTCTTTGAACCTGTATTTAAGTATCTCTTCGGCTTTGTTTTTTGATCTCCAAAGCAATATCAAAAGGATCATGAGACCTGCACTAATAACAATCCCAAAGAGAATACC
>JALUAR010000191.1 GCA_027050975.1 Thermodesulfovibrio sp. | reverse complement strand
AAACCCAATTAACGCAACAAACCCGACAAACCCAATTAACTCAATAAACCCGACAAACCCAACTAACTCAATAAACGCAATAAACCAGCCCAACCTCGATGGAGTATTAACCCTGAAGACACATTTAAAAGCCTTTTATGTCTGTTCTTATAGATTTTAACTGGTTGAGGTATAACATAATTCTGTTCCGCCAAAGCATGGGTCTCCATTTGGCCCACTTGATGTACCGTCAAGAGTCTTACACCCCCACAAAACCGCCTCATTAGGTACCAGTCTGACCTTCACACAAACAGGCTTTTCCCAACTTTTCTTTTCCCCTACATTCATAACATCCCTCCTCGATTTTTAATGCTTCTATAACATTAATCATAGCCCGTCGCCCATTGCCTATCGCCTATCGCCCATTACCTATTGCCCATTGCCTAAACAAACAGGATTAAACCCTACAAACTCAGTTAACCCGATAAACGCTATAAACCCAACAAACTCAATCAACGCTACTAACGCAAATAAACGCAACAAACGCAACAAACCCAATAAACCCAATTATTTTAAAAAAGGAAAACTCTCCGCCCTCTTGTGAGCTATTCTGCAGAGATACTGAACCCTCCTGTCTATCCTCCGATACTCCACATAGCTCCACCCCGCACATTGACCACAAAGATTGAGCAATGAACAGTGGTCACATTGTAAAGAAAAATCCTTTTTCGTGTCAAGTATATTTTTCATATCCTTCTGCCATATCTCTTTAAGAGATTTGTCCCTTAATGATACCGCAGCATTAATAAGCATGGAGCATGGCAGCACTCTGCCATCAGGCATGATATGCAGAGATGACTTTCCAGCACCGCATGTAATAAGCCTGTCCGACATAGGCAAAGGTTTTCCCACCATCTTCTCGCAGAACTGTTCATGCTCCTTCATTCTCTGGGGAAAAGCCATATCCAGCCTCACCACATCCTCAGGGCTGATTCTGTACTGCTCAGGTTCGGAGTAATCCCTGTCATCAATCCGGCCATGAAGCAGAGGGTCAAATCTGAAATGGCAGCCCAGTTCTTTTGCGATCCTGTCCAGCATGCCTATTTCATGCTGATTGATTGTTAAGGCCATTGTCTTAAGCTTCACTTTAATCCCGCTTTGCACAAGCCTCTGAAGCCCGTTCCAGTATCTCCTGTAACTTCCCTTTACCCTTGTAACCTTCTCATAGGTCTCCTCCGTTGCTCCGTACATTGTGACCTCGACAACAAAAGGAGGATATCTCTTCAGGAGTTCGATGGTTTCTTCATCCACTAAGGTGGCATTCGTGAACAGAGAGATAATAAAGCCGTGTCTTTTGGCTGAGAGATAGATATCCCTGAAATCTCTCCTTAGAAGGGGCTCTCCTCCGGTTATAAGGAGCCAGAGTGTACCCATCTGCTGAAGCTCATCAAAAACCCTTTCGATCTCCTCTAAAGTCAGTTCCTCTTTTTCAGCCTTTCTGTCTGATGCAGGCAGATTGCAATAGCAGTGGACACATCTGTTGTTACATCGGTAGGTCAGTTCAAGGGTTGCATTGACAGGGATTCTCTTCTTATCGGATGCCGCTTTTCCATGTATCCTGAAGCTGAAATCCTGGTAGTCAACTACCTCCATCTCTTACCTCGATCATTCCTGCTTGGTAGAGGTCATGAAGAAATTCCATTACATCCCTTTCAATGCTGTCAGGTGGATAATCATATTCGCTTTTTAACTCCTCGATAATCTCTCCTACCTTTTTGGTGCCGTCAATTCTCTCCCAGATATCAGCACCTGTGGCATTCAGATTAAAGATGTGCTCTACATCATCGGAAGAACTGTAAAGAGGCACAAGGATATACTCATCCTCGATCTTTCTGAAAATGAACTCCTCTTTTCTGGAGGGAATACTCTCTTTAGATATGGCCATAGTTGATATTAAATTAAAATTATTTAAAAGTCAATAGCCTGGGACAACTCTTTTTTAACTTGCAAGTGACGGGCAAACAGCACCAGTTACACAGGTGCCAAGCCACCCGTTCTGTGCTGTGGCGCCTGTGATTAATTTACATCCCCATAGTACAGCCTCCTCAGGCACCAGCCTCACCTTTAAACATTCAGGCTTAATCCATCTCTTTTTGGACATTTTTACTCCTTTTTAAAACTAAAATAAACTCTCTATAATATCTCAAATAAATTATATCAAAAATATTGAAAGATTTCAAACTTTGGTATTATAAATTATGGATCTCTTTCTCAGCAGTAAGGGGTTTCTGGAAATAGCAGAAGCACTGCTTGACAGGGGCAAGGGCCTCACATTCAGGACATCAGGGCTCAGCATGTCCCCCCTGATAATGGATGGCGATCTGGTTACTGTAAGGCCACTGAAGGATAATCCCAGAGTTGGTGATGTTGTTCTGACGAAGAACAACGAATCCCGGCCTGTTCTTCACAGAATAGTAAGGATTGAAA
>JALUAR010000190.1 GCA_027050975.1 Thermodesulfovibrio sp. | reverse complement strand
TGCAAGGGCAGAGCCGAGGCAAGGGTGGTCATCAAAGAGACTTCCACATCAAAACCAGGCACCGGGGCAGCCCCTTCCAAACCGGATCTGGTGGTTGAAAGTATATCCTTAAAACAGAAGCCAAGCGGTCAGTGTGTTCCATATATCTCCATTAAAAACGTCGGCGGTGCAGGTGTACCTTTGACCAAGTATCAGACCTCCATGGTGTACCTTACCAAGCCCTCCTCAATACTGGGAGAATACAAGCTGGCCGCCGTGGACCCGGGACACAAACTTGCGAATCCCGGTGGCAAGGTCGGTTTCGAATGGAAGTCGGTATGGCTGAATAAAGGTGCATACGCATTCGGTGCCACGGCCGACGGAAACCACAAGATCAGCGAACTTAATGAAGGAAATAACACTCTGCCACCAAAAACACTTGTCTGCGGACGCCCGTCTCCAAAGCGCCTGAGAACACCTGAGGGGAGGTGATTCTTCCATGGCAATCATAGGGCACAGGTTCTTCGTACATTCAAGGGAAGACTTCTTTAGCCTCCTTGATGAGTGTCTCGATATGGCAGTGCAACTTGAAAGAAAGGAACCCACTTATCCCATCTGGACCTCTTTCCGGAGGCAACTTGAGGCGATGAAAGAGTGGACCGAGGCAGGCCGAACGCCCACAATGGAGGAGCGGAAGAGCATCGTCATGGGCAGGATAATCTCTCGATAGCTTGAGCCGGCTCCCACGGATGAGATACAGGACCTTATTGATCGGCTTACGGAAATCAAGCACTGGAAGGACGACGCGGCATAGAAATCAATGGATGACTCTGGCACGAGCACCTATTTCCCCTTATGATGCTCCATGACCGTGTAAAAGACAGGGAGAAAGGAGAGTAAAGATGAGACATTTTATCGTGTTAATACTGATTGCAGCAGTAAGTTTGGGCATTGCCTGTTCTGCTTCTGCCGGTATCAACGGCAATGTGCTTGGCTTGGAGTTAAAAAAGAGCACGGTACAGGTAGGTGAAAAGGTGGAATATACTGTTAAAGGCTATGTTGCCACAGGACTTTCCTGTGATTTCAAGGTCCTGCTTGGCGACGGTCGTCCTGTAAGTGGAGCCGTCGCACATCAATTCCCGTACACGCCGCCCCCGTATGCCCGGCCCTACTACACTAAGCCCGGCAAGTATACCATTAAGGTCTGGGGAAATACGAATTCGGTCAATGCACCCTGTGGGGGTCAGGCAAGCACCGTGGTTACGGTTGTAGACAAACTGAAGCCTGGTATAGGCGGGATGCATGTAAAGAAAAAGATCCGCATTGCAGGACCAGTTAAACCCATATGTCCCCCTGGATGGAAGGTCAAGCCAGGTTCAATCAGCGATGGCGGTTTTACCTGTATTGCCAAAAAACCGGTGCAGAAGATCAAGTGCCCGCCGAATACTGAATACTTCGAGAACGAATGCGCTATCGGCTGTAAACCGGTGCCGAGGTGATGATAATAGACGGACAAACAAAGGGAGGAAAAGAGAATGGGTGCACAAAGGAAAAAGCAGGGGATACATTTCCCATTAAGGCAGAGATTCTCCTTTATAGTCTTTCTGATTGCACTAAGTCTGTTTCTCGTGCACTCGAAAGAAGGCTTTACCGGTTCTGATGGCAGTGCCCTGAATCCGGCATTGAAAAGCCCTGCCGCCTCCGAGAACCAGAAACCCCCAAAGGTAAGGGGGAGGGTATACCAGATGACCCTCCCCGACCTCTCGGTTGATCTTATCGGCCCGCAGGGAGACAATGTCCTTGCTGTTTATATCCGCAACAACGGCACTGCGGATGCAGGTGCGTTCAGGATATCTTTCAGCTGTAAACACTGGCCCGAGGGTGAGCATCAGTTCAAGTCGAAATGCAGCCTGCCAGACTTCAACTTCCCTTCAGGACTTAAAAAGAAAAAGACCACCTTTGTAAAGATCCCGAAGTCTGCAGCCGGTCTCAAGAAGGGATACAAATACTCTATCCTTGTGTCGGTTGACAGGGATAAAAAGGTCTCAGAGCTGAATGAAAACAACAACTTTGCTGTTAAGGAGTTTATTTATCGGTGAACTCGAACCATTTTTTGTCTGATAAGAGAAAGGAGGTTATCTATGAAGGTATTGAAAAGGATTTATTATGCATTGGGTTTTATTGCAGGAGCAGTTATTGCTTTCTGGAGGGTGCCGGCGGGTTCGGCTGGGATGCCTCCTGTGAATATAAACAATCAGGGACTTCAACCAAAGAGCCGCGCTGCACAGCCTGAACCCTTTGTGCAGAAGAGCCATCAGATTACAGTTGAAGACGCCAGTGGGATAAAGAGTAAAGGAGTCATAGGTATCCGCCCGGATGGCAGGGTTCATGGTTTGATAAATAGGGATGTCCTGACGGCTGAAAGCAGTAGAATGGTCATTGCCCTGGGACAGGAAAAAGAAAAGTTCACAATCCCTGGAAAGGAAAGGATGCTTATATTACAGTACCCCGGTGGCAGCAAGAGCTTTAAGGGTAAGATAATAGACAATAGACTTTACTTCATAAATGGCGATAAGAAGATTCTGGCAAAGGACGGGACCTATTTTACGAAGACAGGTGAGAAGATGGTTGTTAAAGGCGGGATAATTATACAGAAAGGACCTGCTGTTAAGGGTAAGGACAAGTTCTGGTATCAGCAACCTGGCAAGAGTAAAGAGCTCAAACTCAACCCTTCACCTGAGAACCAGCCCGGTAAGGATAAGGCACTGAAACTGAATCCTTCACCCCAATCCATGAACAGGATACAGGAGACAGATGAACCTATTCGTTTTATATTGACGGAGGAGGACAGTGAACACCTCGTCTTTGAAAACCGCGACCATGTATGGCTCAGAAATTCAGAGGGATTCCTTGAATGCCAGCTTTCTGATGGAAGAAGGATGGTAATCAGAGACAATGGCTTCTGTGAGGTTTATGATGCCATCGGACAAATGGAGAAATCCTTCTATCACCCCCGTGCAGAAAGGATGGCACACGCAGCAGCCATAACCAGGGGGATGAAGAGGCAGATATCCATGATAAAGAAGCGAGGCGAGGCATGATTAAGGGGATTAAATATCGGAAAGAAACTATATCTGCTCACCGTTTCCTGAGGCGATTCAGAGAGATGGGACCACACATCTGCCTGATCGCTCCACCTCTTACCAGAACTACAAGATCACTGCCCCTCGGTCTTCTCTCTCTTGGCGGTGCGCTCATGGAACGTGGTGTCTCAGTGTCTCTGCTCGATTTTAACCTTGCCTACCAAAGGGATGAGGAGCTTATTGAAGAGAGATTCTTTGATTATGCACGGGATGAGATAATAAGGTCAGGTGCGGTCCTGTTCGGGATTACATCCCTGTGTTCAAACTATCCACTGGCATTGAGACTGGCATCTCTGATCAAGGAGTCGATCCCCGATTCCATGGTGGTACTTGGAGGCCCACAGGCATCGCTCGTCTATGAGGAGACGCTCCTGAAGTTTCCTGCCGTGGATATGGTTGTTGTGGGAGAAGGGGAGGAGACATTGTGCGAACTGATAGAGAGACTATATCAGGGGGATGATACTCCCCTTATACCAGGTCTTGCCTTCAGCAAGGGAGGGAAGGTCTTTTTCCAGGGACACCGTTCCCTGATTGAAGACCTCGACACTCTCCCTTTACCAGACTATACCCTAATTAATCTAAAAGATTATCTCAAGGCTGAACTGTCTGACTATATGGAACTTGAAGCCGGTAGGGGATGCCCTCTTCAATGCACATTCTGCTCTACCTCACTGATGTGGAAGAGGAGGTTTCGTGCTAAATCGCCTGAGAGGCTTCTACAGGAGATGTCGCATCTTAACAAACGATACGGAATTACCCATTTCGGTCTTGTCCACGACAACCTGACGATCAATAGACGCTATCTAAAACAGCTCTGTAGTTACTTTATCGAACAGGGCAGTCCATACAGATGGACATCAAGTGCATCGCTGAACACTATAGGCACTGAAACCCTTGAGCAGATGTACGAGGCAGGCTGCATGGGCATATTTATCGGCATTGAATCTGGTTCTCCCCATATTCAAGAATGTGTACGAAAGAGGCTGCGTCTTGAAAAGGCTGAAAAGATTGTAAGCTACGCCCATGGCCTGGGCATCAGGGTGGATGCCTCATTTATTATTGGCTTTCCAGAAGAAACACCTGAAGATCTTGACATGACGCTAAGGATGGCGTTGACCCTGCGCAAGGCCGGTGCAGAACGAGTGTTCCTGAATCTCTTTGCACCTCTTACAGGCACATCGATATACCTTCAATACCTTGACAAGCTTAAACTCATGGAAAACGGAAGTTCACTCGCTACTCTGCCCTTCATGTTTAGAGATGTCCTATCCATGATTCTGGAAAACCCTACTCTCTTTTCTTCCTTTTATGTGCCGCCACGACCTGCGCTGAAAGGGCTTAACCTGACAGACTTGAATACCTTTATGGATGAGATGATAGACTGGTTTACTGTTGCCTATGAGGAACTTCTTGAAACAGGATACAGCCCAGTTGAAATCTTTGGAAGGTGGTTTGAATGGTTCGGTAAAAGGACAGGTAAAGTCGACAGGGTCAAGAGCGGCGAGGTTTTTGAAACTTTCCCTGAATTTCTCAGGGATTGTAGAGAAGAGATTTTCCGGGAGGCGACAGTACCGATGACCGGAGATAAGGGGGTTGTATATGGGCGTGGCAAGATATTTCATATTATCGAACCTTTTTCACTGTGAGTACGACTGAATAACAGGGCATCTTAATATAAGGGAAAGTCTGATTAATTCATGTTTATGGAAGAGTTCTAACCATGTGTAGCTCAAAAATGGAGAGATTTAAGGTGATTGCGGCCTCTAACAGGGCTTAAGGTCGTGAGCCTCAAGGATATGACGGAACTTGCAGATGGTGGTCTCGTCCGGTGCGGGCTCACGGCCAAGGTCTATGCCGACAAAGTTGCGCATGGCGCGGTAGTCGTAAAGCGCCTCCTAAACCGCAGGGTCGGAGAGGTTGAACCAGTGTTGAAGAAAATGAATGCGGAGCATGCGTTCGACTCCGATCGGAGGGCGTCCGGCACCCTCGGCTTTGGGGTAGAATGGCTCGATGACCTCACCAAGCTCTCGCTAGGGAATAATCCTGTCCATCTCGGCGAGAAAAAGCTCCCGGCGGGTAGGCTTGCGAAAACGTTCAAAGCTGCCTTCGGCAAAAGCCTGTTGGCGCATCTTATCCACCTCCAAGCGGCTTGATGCTTATAATCGTATCATAATGCTTGGAAGGAATAAATCAGAGATTCCTTAAAGAAACAAAAAGGAGGAATGGGCGATGAAAGAGTTCTTACGAGGATATACCCTCTACCTTATCCTGCTCATTGGTATTTTTACAGTTTCAGCCACAGGTGGAACGGCATATGCAGGGGGAGGAGAGATCAAGATCGATCCAAAACTGTTGAAGAAACTGCTCAACAAGCAGACATTTAAGGTAAATCCCGGGTTATCGATAGAACCGCTCTTCACATTCAATGTGCCTGTCAATATCCAGAAGGTGCATAAGGATGTGGAGAAGGCTTATGTGGCGTGTGTAGTGACTAGTGATAGTTTGTTCTTCGGATCACACCGTGGAGCTGGCTTAACTGAGATTCCTCTGAACAATGGAGCATACAACGGCAATGTCATGGTCCGTATTACATCCATGGAAGAGGGGGACCCGGCAGGTGTGTCAACCTGGTATTGTCTTCTTGCTTTCAAAATAAAGGGGGTAGAGGAGATAAGCCTCTTTTCTAATTTGGATGTTAAATACGGTCCTGCTCCTAATACACCCCTTACACCAATGGTGGGAGGGACGCTTTTCCCATGAGATATTCTCCAAGACACAGGGATAAAGATATCTGCTCATGGATTCTGTGGCTGTCGCTGATTCTCCTTTCATTTCAGGCAGCCCCTGTCATGGCGGCATCCGTGCCTCAGACGATAAACACACCTGCCATTGAGTTTACCGGCCGGCGGTTTGCACCGAAAGTGATAACCACGGATACAATAGTCTTTACTGGCCGTCGCTTTTCCCCAAAGACGATAACCACCGGTTCGATAGAGTTCACAGGAAGGTGGTTTTCACCTAAGACCATCAGCACCCCTGCCATCATATTTACAGGAAGGGGAGAAACCATTATAAACATGCCCCAGATGAAAGGGGCATTGACTGGTCAGAAAGGGAAGACCGTCGATCTCTCCAGGGCAGGGAAACTCAATATCGGAGGCATGAAGGCAATGTCAGGGGAGACACCGATTGGTCCTGGAGGAGAACCCGGCAGGGAGAAAGGCAAAACCCCTGCCCCAAAGATCGCCAGAACCATACCACCTGTCAGGATAGGTGCAAGGCTGGTATTCAAGGACCATAAGATCCTCAAGACACTGAATAAAACCTCGGGCAGGCCCTTTGACCTGGTGTTTCCTCTGATAAACAGCGGTGATGAAAAGAGCAATCCGGTTCAGTATACCGTTACCTGCAGGGTGCTGAGCAGGGATGCAAAATGCCCGGCCATAAAGAAGATGGGGACAATACCCTCTGTTGGAGCCAGGACGACGGGAAAGATAGAATTGAAGGGGCTCAAATTCAAGCCCGGACTGTATGAAATAGCCGTATCACTCAGATCAAAATCTATTGATGCCAAAGTGGTCAAGAAGGTCAGGTTGAATATAACGTCTGCGGTCAAGCCAGGAAGGTCTCAGGGCATTACTCCCGGTGTGGGTGGCGGTAAGCAGGAAGGGGAGAGCAAGGACATGCCGCAGATAAGGCAGATACAGCCTGTTAAACCATCTGAGGAAACTCCCCCAAAGGATAAAGAACTCCCCAGATTAAGGCTCAATACAAGGTGATGGCAGAAAGCGTGCACATGGGAGAGGAGATATGATGGATGAGGGCAAAGAAGTGGTTGCAAGGGCGGTATATAACTGCTCTCTCTGCGGCAAGGAGGCGGCAGCAGTGGAGCTTGTAGAGGAGAAAAAGGCCGATAGTACAACTCAGCGGTGGATAAGGATATCAGGTTTCATAGGGGTCGTATCGGAGGTTGTGGCAGGAAGTGCAGCCGACTCATTCAGGCGGCACCTGCAAAGGGGTGACGCCGCATTACTTCCAGAGCGGTTTGCCCCCTTTTACTGCAGACCATGCGGTAGGTGCTACTGCATTGACCACTGGAGTTGTGAGGTGAGATTCGATGACGACTTTTATGACTCCACCCACGGTACCTGCCCAGAGGGGCACAGGAAGATGTTAGATGATTGAAGAGGACCGGCATGGAGTAGATTGGTTCCATGCTTGAGCCTTTTAGGCATTCATTAAGGGATGCCAATAAACAGGGATTTTGCACGAGTCAGAAAATATCAGAAGGCGTTAAGGTTTCTGGAGACTGCTTGCCAGCAGGTGATGGAAAATGAAGATAAACAAAATAACCATAAGTATTTTAAAGGAGAATGAAGATGAGACATTTTATTAATTCAGACAGGAGACTTCGAGTATTGAGTTTCTTTTTGCCGGTATGGGTGGCAGTGTTTCTGGGTGGCACAATTTTCGTATCTAATGCTTATTCTTATGTAGTTGATCTATACTCATGTTCCATGAATGTGACCCTTGTTGAGCTACACTCTAAAACAGGCTACTATGTCTTTGATGGTCAATGCAAAGAAAATGATCATCAAAAAAACGTAACTGTCAAAATTGTCGGGTCTTCCAGAAAGGTTGGAGGTCATTATTCATATCTCACTGATGAAACTATATATATCAAGGGCTTTGGTGACAAGCTGGATACTATCTCGTTTTTTTGGCAGTGCATAGGCGAGCCATGGCTTGAGCCTGGTAATTGTGAGCGAAATGTCCAAAGTCTTCCCCAGAAAAGCAGCACATCTATAGGAACAGTCCCCACATACCGATATCTTTTAGGTCCTTACAGCCAGAGATATTCATCCAAAGTCAAAAAATACATTGACGCCAACACCCCTCCCCCTGCACCCACAGTGGAAACTCCATACAATCTGAAATACCTCGACCCTGATGGATTTCATATCAAGATCGGATACAAGCGCTATGGACTCTACAGGGTATATAAATATCCTGAACAGGCAAAGAATATAGTATTGCACTGGGAATACTGGGAACCTGCACCTGACGGTAAAGGGGGTTCCTATGTATGGAAGAAGGATGTCATGAATAACGCAACGCTTATAACAGGGGATACCACGGATTTCATCATTCCAGCAGAAAAGCTCAGGGAAGGAAAGTGGAGGCTTTCTGTAAAACATGCTATATCCAACTGGCCATGGAAAAAGGTGGAGTTCTGGATAGGCCCGCCGGTGGATTATACAAAGTCAAAACCTGTAATAGTCAGTCCTTCACAGAACGCTATCCTGAACCCTGTTAAAGAAGGTATGGATTCTTTCGAGATCGATATTCTTGTAAACTCAGGTTACAACAACAAGAAAGGTTACAGTGCATCAAAGGTGCAGCCGACCAACGTTGTCACCATTAATACGGCCAGAAAGATTGAGGTTCAATATGAAAAATTATTTAATGGCAAATGGGGACCATCGTCACCGGTTTTTTTGAAGACAGAACCAGGCAAGACACTTACAGTATATGATTCAAAGGGCCGGTACAGGATAAGGGCACGGTGGTATGTTGAGAATCCCGGTTCTGCCAACCCTGCATACCCCTGGACCGAATGGCGTAATTTTCGTGCCGGAAAAATAGAGATAGCGAACATAAAGGACAAAATCGGTCAGAAAATTATTGATTTATCAAAAGTGGGGAAGCTTGATACTGGTGGTATGAAAGCCATGTCAGGAGAGACCAAAACAGTACCTGGAGGGGAGAAAAAACAGGTTGTCTCCAGACAGAAAGGACCGCAACCGGCCTTGAAGAAGTTCACCCCTATGAAGATAACCTGCCTTGGCAAACCTGCAACAATTGTGGGAACTCAAAGAGGAGAAAAACTTGAAGGCACCCCTGGAGATGATGTGATAGCAGGGCTTGACGGAGATGATACGATTTATGGAAAAGGAGGCAATGACATCATCTGCGGCGGTAATGGCAATGACAAACTTTACGGTGGCAACGGAAAAGACATACTATGGGGTGATAATGGTGACGATAAATTATGGGGCCAGAGTGGTAATGACAACCTTATCGGTGGAATGGGTAATGACAGTCTTTATGGTGGTGATGGAGATGATAAGTTGGACGGAAAGTGGGGTAATGATATAGTTTCTGGTGACAACGGAAATGACCATGTATGGGGTTCAGAGGGTAATGACAGGCTCTATGGCGGTTACGGAAATGATGAGATGAGAGGCGGGCCAGGCAATGATATTATGAAAGGGGGCCATGGTAATGATGAGATGAATGGTTACGATGGTAACGACACCCTCTATGGAGAAGCAGGCGATGACATTCTAAGAGGAGGTTCAGGCAGCGATCTCTGTGAGGGCGGAAGCGGCAACAATACGGTCTATCCTGATTGCGAGCCTGTCCACAAATCCCCTGTTCATATCAAGCCTCAAAGAAAACAAATGAATAAGAGCAAGGGCAAGTCAGAGATAAGGCAGATACAGCCTGTCAAGCCCTCTGAGGGGACTCCCTTAAAGGACAAAGGACTCCCCAGGCTTAAGCTCAACACGAGGTGATAGGCTTCGGAATATGGGAAGCAGTGATACCGTAAGGGCATGGGGTGGATTGTGGTGCATCGCATTGCTGGCACTCCTGCTGCAGGGTTGTACGGTTTCACATACAGACATCGACTTCGTCCATGAAGAAGGTTTTACCCGCCAGGCGCTGATCGCAGGCGGGCTCGCAGTGGGTGGGATGGTCTCTGCTGTTGAACGCCTTGACGAAGAGGAGCGTGTTCGATACGCAGAGAGGCTCGGGGAACGGATAGCCTGGAGATACCCCGACCTTGAGGTGCATACCGCGGAAGAACTGCAAGGGATACTTGGAAGGTATTATCACGAGGTTGTTGATGAGTATAGGAGGATCGGAGGGCTGACCAGGGGGACCCTCGCGACTCTCGGCAAACGTATTGCCGTAGCGAGGTATATCGCCCTGGCGCGTATTGTTGAAAACATCGTCACGGAGAACAGAAGTGAATACCCGGAAGAAGCACCGGAAGCATATGAACTGCTCAAAGATCCATCTTCTACAAGCAGGGAGGGGACGGATGATTCCCTTTATGTGACGGTATGGGTGGAACTTTCCACAACCAGGAAGATGACGGTCGAGATGGCTATCTACGACCTTCGGAGACGGAGCCGCGTCTTAAGCGGTTCCATACATGAAAGCGTAACCCGCCATGTAAAGCATGGCAGGCGGGAAAGGAAGGATCGTCACGAGAAGCTTCTCAATACCGTGGTGCAGCGGGCGGTCGGGGTGGTTATGAAGTCGATGATGCAACCAGCGGCCCCTGACGAAGCCGAACTGCTTGACAGGGTATTCAGTGGGTTTGCCGAGAAGCTGGTGCAGTGAAAGAAGGAGGATCATGAATTATCAAGGGAGAAGACCTGCTCGGGCCTTCTTGTTTCGGAACCCCGCTGATATCAAAGGAACCCTCCTGCAGACGCAAATACAGAAAATCTTACATCATCGGCCGCGGATAAGGTGTGATCGGGTGTTGCAGAATATGATAGAGGTGAAAGGCGCGTATCTGTCGCCATTCGTCACAAAAAAAGGGGGACGGAAACGATCTGCTGAATAAAAGGGTTGCAATCCTTGTCTTCACATTGGCTTTGTTTCCGGCCCTGCTGTTTGCGGTGGATTCTGTAGCCGATGTATACATCCCTCCTTCCGACACGGTGAAAGCAAATATAAGGGAGACGGATGTCACTGTGGCGGTGGTGATCGTTGATATCCTGAAAGAAGGAGACATACCCTCCCACAGAGGTCCGGGCTATACGGCATGTCGTGTAAAAGGCTGAGGTTTTTCACAGTTATCGCGGGCCTCCAAGAACGAAGGCGAGATCGTCTTTAGATACCTTGTTGAGGCTGGTATCCATCCACTCCGGCCGGGAACAAGGCACATTGTCAGCCTTACAAAGAAAGGGGGTGATTTCATGGTACCCGATACGGGCTATGTGTTCCCATTCTCCCGCCGGCTCGACGCGTTGTATCAGAAGGCGGCGGAGGTTGTAAGATGAAGATATTGCTTTCAATCCCATCCCCTTTTGGAGATTTGAACCTTTTTCGTGGATGTTGCCACTTATTAATAAACCAATGGCCATGCTTTGCTTGCAAAAGCAAGGGGCCAGGCCGGTCTTGCGGTGAAATATTTTTCATGAAAAAGGAGGATGCTATGAAGGGATTGCGAATACTTCTTATTGCAGTATAGATGGGGCTCATCCTCGGTGGAATGAGCAAAGATGTGTTCTTGTCGCGCGCAAGGAATAAACCACGGCTCATGGCCGGCGAGGCGGAGCTC
>JALUAR010000189.1:6974-11513 GCA_027050975.1 Thermodesulfovibrio sp. | reverse complement strand
GGAGAAGCAGATAAAAAAGTCTCCAGAGAGTACATAATCAAGGCTGCTTTTATTTACAAGTTTATTAATTTTGTACAGTGGCCAGAAGATGCCTTTGCCAATGATCCCTCTGTCATTAATATTTGCATAATCGGAAAGAATCCCTTCGGAGATGCCATCCTTTCCTTTGAAGGAAAGACGGTAAAAGGCAAGCAGATTGATATATTGACAAATATAAGACTGAGCGGTTTAAGCAGATGCCATATCCTTTACATCAGCCCCTCTGAAAAAAAGAGTCTGAGACGTATCCTTAAAACCGTAAAAAACCGCCCTGTTTTGACGATAAGCGATACAGACGGGTTTGCCAAAATGGGAGGTATGATCAATCTGGTTACCATCTCCAACAGGATCAGATTCAAGATCAATGTAAAGGCTGCAAAGAGTGCCGGATTGAATATCAGTTCGAAGCTTCTCAGACTTGCAACAGAACTTTACGGAAAGGATGGTGAATATTGAGACCACTACAGTTTCTGAGGAATATCTCAATTAAATACAAGATCATTTTTATCATTATGCTTACAAGCAGTCTCGTCCTGACCATCTCTGCAATAACCTTTCTTATCAATGATATCATAACGCTGAAGCATACCATTTCCAGCAACCTCTCTACAATGGCCAGGGTTATAGGCAACAACAGCACAGCTGCCATTGTCTTTGAGGACAGAATGGCAGCTGCTGAAATCCTTTCCTCTCTAAGTGCCGAACCCCATGTCATATCGGCATTTCTCTACAACAGTAACGGCGAGGCAATAGCCAGATACTTTAACCGAAACAGCAAAAAAACCAACCGCCTGGAAAGGGAAATGATCTATAAACGTGAGTATTGGAAGAACCACGGTCTCCTGCCAAAGAACTGGCATGAAGGGGCACCTCAGTACAAAAATCTTAAAGAAGGAATCACTATCAGGTCTGATCACATAGATGTCTTTCAAAGGATATATCTTGATAACAAAGTAATTGGTGCTATCTGCATCGAGTATGATCTGGAGCCACTAAAATCCAGGCTTAAATGGTACGTTGCTATCGGCACCTCCGTGCTTATAATCTCTCTCATAATGGCCTATTTTATAGCATCCAGACTGCAAAGATTTATTTCTGGTCCGATAATAGAGGTCACCGAGAAAATGAAAACAATATCAAAAGAGCGGGATTATGCCCTTAGGGTCAAAAAGGACCGTTTCGATGAACTGGGCTCCTTAATAGACAGCTTCAACGAGATGCTTGCTCAGATACAGATGCGGGACAAAGAGCTTGAACAGCACAGGGAACATCTTGAAGAGTTGGTTCAAATACGTACGGAAGAACTCAGACAGGCAACCGAAAAGGCCCTGGCAATGGCGAAACAGGCACAATCCGCAAGTCTCGCAAAGAGCGCCTTTCTTGCCAATATGAGCCACGAGCTTAGAACCCCTCTGAATGCGATTATCGGTTTTTCAGAGGTGCTTCTTAGCAAACACTTCGGAGAGCTTAATGATACTCAGCAGGAGTATCTCGACGATATCCTCAGCAGTGCACGACACCTTCTTGCCTTAATACAGGATATACTGGATCTCTCAAAGATAGAAGCAGGCAAAATGGAATTGGTACTTTCTTATGCTAACACGAAGGAACTTATCCAAAAAAGCATAGCAATGATAAGAGAGAAGATTCTGAAGCACGGAATCAAGGTAACGACGGAGACCTCGAATATTCCGGAAACAATGAAGATAGACGAAAGAAAGATAAAGCAGGTTCTCTTTAACCTGCTTACAAATGCCGCAAAGTTTACTCCGGATGGCGGACGTATCCATCTTGAGGAATCCGTGGTCAGCAGAACATGGGTTGAGGAGAATATCCCTGAAACCTTCAGGGATGAGGTCCTTTCATCATTAGACAGTGATCATACCGAATATCTGAGGATTGCTGTCTCAGACACAGGGATAGGTATAAAAAAGGAGTCACTTAAAAGGATATTCGAACCCTTTCAGCAGGAGGACAACTCCACCTCAAGAAAATACGGCGGAACAGGTCTCGGTCTTGCACTGAGCAAAGAGATCATCATCTTACATAAGGGAGGGATCTGGGTGGAGAGCAACCCCGGTAAGGGAAGCACCTTTACATTTGTACTCCCCATTGTCGAGTAGTTGTTTTACTTTAGCCCCAGCGGTAACGAAAAACCGACAATCTCCACCATACCACTCCTATGAATCCTACGTTGGATTCAGGTAATCTTCAAGACCCTTCGAATGACCGCACCTGTTAATGTCTCCTTCGCTGTCAACGCTCCATGTGGGCAGACCTCAATGCAGCAATAACATCTGATGCATTTGTCGTAATCAAACTCTATGCTACTGCTGTCATGGGAAATGGCCTGTGCAGGGCAGTACCTCCAACACTCTCCGCAGAGTCGGCATCTGTCATTATCCACTACAGGACGCTGCACCAGATGTCTTCTCATAAAGCCATGGAACCTCTCCGGTCCAAAAATCACCGGTCCCACGTCAGGAAGCCGGAAGCCTTTCACCTGGGGTAGCACTCCCTCTATCTCAGGAGAGGGATCAAAGGCACCCTCCTCCTTTGCAGCCACATTCGTTAATAACTGAAGAGGCTCAAGGTTTATCATCCTGCAGACAGCAGTATCCAGTGCCACCGCATCAGTGCTGGCTAACAAAACTCCGAGTCTTATAGGGGTTCCGCTTTTGCCCGGGCCCTGTCCTTCCATGGCAAGTATGCCATCCATTATCGTTATGGTGGGAGAGACAGCCCTGTAAATCTTAAAAAGGAGCCTTGCAAAGAGATTCCGATCAACTCCTGCCCTCAGATGCCACTCCGGTTTCTTCATGCCCACAATGCATCCGAAGAGGTTCTTCACGCCAAGGGTCAGTAGCATCTGGGTATGGGTTTTGAGTTTGGGTAGATTTATTACATGGTCAGCCTCCATGACATCCCTTGCAATCTCGATGCTACCGAAGGGCTCACCCACATCCACTGTTGTTGTCTCCTTAAAAGGCCGAAGCCTCACATCCAGGCCCTGAAGGGCCTCTCTGAAACCACCTTCTTTAAGGACCTTGTCAAAGGAGCCCATGGCCGGACTGTCTGATATCTGGACTTCCGTACCCAAATCTATCAGATATTCGGCCACAGCCCTGAGTATAAGTGGATGGGTAAGCATTGCCTTCTCAGGTGGTGCAGGAGATAGAAAGTTAGGCTTGACCACCACCATGTCTCCCCTTTTTACCTTTCCTCCGGCGAGTCTATCCATAAACTCAGAGATCAAATCTCTCAGTTTTTGAAAATCATAAGAGCCCTCTCTTACAATTACCGTTGCCATAACTTCACCCTTTCCCTATTTTTCTTGCCAGAATTTCTGTCCTTAATCGTAAAAGGAGATTTATAAAACTCTCCTGCTTTAATGGATTATCATGCATGGCAAAGAGGTGTCCTTTGCAGCCACAGTCAGATGAACCAAACCCCTTTACTGCCCGATTCGAAATCTTCTCCAGCGCCTCCGAGATCTCGCATTCGCTTTGCCCAGGCTCCCTTATGGGAAGTGCTGCATGAAACCGGGCCTTCTCTCGTAGATAATCTATATGCCAGTGCAACCGTTTTCTCTTTCTGCTGTGTCGTTGAAGCCTGGATGTCAGTCTCTTCTTTGCAGACCCCACATAGAGGTAATAACCCTGTCTGAAATCTACTCTACCAAGGTTCCCTATCTGAATCTCCGCAGGCCTGTCTAACCTCAGTATGAGGATGTAACATCCGCTATCCTTCAGGTACCCTTCCATTACTTTCCAGGGAATTGTAAGCTCTCGAACATCCTCTGAAAGGGTGAGATCATCCCTCCAGGTTATACCTACAGCCCTGACCATAAGATAGTCCCTGTGTTCATAAAGGGTCCTGGCAAAGTTCAGGTCAGTGTGGTAATCAGGCAGAAAATAATCTGCCCGTGGCCAGTGTACGACAAAGAGCAGCCCCGTTCTCTTTCCCTCTCTGCGGAGACTGGCAAGCTCCCTTAAGTGCCTTGCCCCTCTCTGGGTAACTGCATCGGGAAACATGGCAATACCATCGTGAAAGAGAGTGCATGACTTCACCTCAAGAACCAACTCCTCTGAATCCTTTGCCAGAAGAAAGTCAAATCTACTACTACCAAAGGCAGGCTCGGCACGTAACACCCTGTATCCTTCGATCTCTTTGATCTTTCCTGTCTCAATCATCCAGCGTGCCACGGTGTTTGTAAGATGGGTGTGGAGCATTACGGGAACTCCCTCTCTTTTTACTGCCACAACGGTGTAATCTGTATGTCTGTTCGAATTGTTCCTGTTTCTAACGAGATAAATTTCTCTGCCTGGAAGAAGTAATTCCCAGAGCCTTCCCGGATTCGGGAGATAGGCAACGGTATCTCTTCCGTTAAGACGGCATCTCACGGTAAAACGGTTTGGCCTGTCAAGAAAAATGCCACGCTTTATATCTTCAAATATCTTCATCAGTGTCCGGTAAATAAACTATAGAGGGTATTAATTT
>JALUAR010000189.1:0-6964 GCA_027050975.1 Thermodesulfovibrio sp. | reverse complement strand
ACTTGCACCCCAAAAAATCTTACGATTTTTTGGGGACCCCGTTCTCGGCAGACATCCCTGTCTGCCTCCGAGGGAATTTTGCGATTTGCCTTCCACGGCAAATCTAATGCAAAATTAAATCCGCTCAAAATTAATACCCTCTACCCTACAATGATTTACTTTGTTTATTGGACAACAGTTGTAAAATTCTTCATAAAAAGCTCCCGGCTTAATATAAATGGCATGCGACCTTGCGGTCTCCGTGCTCTTTAAGAAGAGGCTCTTCTGTAGCGCATATTCCCTTCTGTTTCGGACATCTCGGAAGAAAGGAACAGCCCTTTGAACCCGGTTTATCCTCAGGATAGACAGACTCTGTTACCCTCTTATGTCCCCTTTGCTGAGTCCCGGCAGAAAGCCTCATCTTCGGCACTGCATCAAGGAGCAGTTCCGTGTAAGGATGAAGAGGCCTCTGGAAAAGCTCCTCTGCACCCGCCTCCTCCACCACCTTTCCTGCATACATGACAGCCACCCTGTCGGCAAAGTAGTGGACCACATTAAGGTCGTGGCTGATAAAAAGGTATGAAAGCTCTCTTTTTTCCTTCAACTCCGTCAGCAGGTTAAGTATCTGGGCCTGTATGGATACATCCAAAGAGGATAGTGGTTCATCTGCCACAATCAACTCCGGTGAAAGGGCAAGGGCCCTGGCAATACAGATTCTCTGCCTCTGTCCGCCGCTGAACTGATGGGGATACCGGTCCATATGTTCCGCCTTAAGTCCCACTGACTCCAACAGTTGAGCCACATCATCCCTGAGCCTTCTGCCCGATGAAAGACCGTGTACCTTAAATGGCTCTGAAAGTGTGGAGAATATGGACATCCTCGGATTGAGAGATGCAAAGGGGTCCTGAAATACCACCTGAACCGCTCTTCTGAAGGCCTTCAGGTCTTCACCCTTTAATGAAAATACCTCCTTCCCCTTAAAGAAGACCCTGCCACCGGTGGGCTTTGTAAGCCTCAGCACAACCCTTGCAAGGGTCGACTTACCAGAACCGCTTTCACCCACTATGGCAAAGACGCGGTTTTTCTCTACTGTAATGCTTACTCCATCAAGGGCCCTAAGGGTATGACTCTTTCCGAGGATACCCTCCTTTATCTCATAATGCTTTTTCAGATTCTCTGTTTTTAACAGTTCCATCAACTACCCCCTGCTTGTGTCAAAGATGCTCTGACCTCATCAGCCTTTATGCACCTGACAAGGTGATCTCCGGTCAGAGCAGACAGAGGAGGTTCCTGCTCGTTACATTCCTTAATGGCATATCTGCAGCGTGGAGCAAACTTACACCCCGGAGGCATCTCAGCAGGAGATGGTACTGTTCCGGGAATCGGATTCAGCCTCTCACCCCTTCTGACAGGAAGGGACTCCAGAAGACCTATTGTGTAGGGATGGCTCGGCCCGCTGAGAAGGGTCTGTACAGACATCACCTCCACCACCCTTCCTGCATACATAACAGCAATCCTCTGTGCTGTTTCCGAAATAATCCCCAGATCATGGGTTATCAGTATGACAGACATCCCTCTACGGTCCTTTATCTCCATGAGCAGTGAGAGTATCTCTGCCTGAATGGTCACATCCAGAGCTGTAGTCGGTTCATCAGCAATCAACAAAGTGGGATTACAGGCAATGGCCATTGCTATCATCACCCTCTGACGCATCCCTCCTGAGAGCTTATGAGGATAATCCCTGATACGCAACTCTGGAGAGGGGATCTTCACCTGTCTGAGAAGCTCAACAGCCCTGTCCAGGGCATCTCTTTTTGAAAGCCCTTCATGAACCATAAGCACCTCTGCTATCTGCTCACCAATGGTAAATACGGGATTTAGTGATGTCATGGGCTCCTGGAAGATCATGCCTATCTCCTTACCCCGGATATCCTCTATCTGCCGGGACGGCAATTCAAGGAGATTCAGTCTCTTTCCATCAAAGAGAATTTTTCCTTCTACATAGGCTCCTGGCGGAAGTAGCCGAAGTATTGACATGGCTGTAAGGCTCTTTCCGCAGCCGCTTTCACCGACAATACCGAATATCTCCTGTCTCTGTACATTAAAGGAGACATCTGACAAAACCTGAATCCTCTCATTCCCACGACGGAAGAAGAGGTTCAGACCTTCCACACTCAGGATGTAATTGTCTGATGAGAAATCAGGTGGCCTCAAGGCAGAGGCTGACATGATGATTACTGCTGTTCCTCTTTTTTGATGATCTGGAGATAGTAGCGGGCATCCTTAAGATTTGGGTTCTGGCGGAGTGCAGCCTCCCACTCCTGCACAGCCAGACCTGTAAGCCCTTTCATGTAGTATGTTAGTCCCAGCTGTACCCACGCAGGACCATAAGCTGGGTTAATCTCCTTTGCCTTGTTGAAGTGGAGAATGGCCTCTTCGTATCTACCGTTGTATCTCAGGGCTATACCAAGCTTTGTGTGTACATCCGGAAAGGCAGGGGAGAGTTTTAGGGCCTTTCTGTATTCATCTATTGCATCATCATAAAGACCGAAATCAAGATAGATATTCCCCAATCTGTAATGCTCATTCGCAAGTTTGCCAGCTGCATACGGGTCAAGAGCTCCGGGCGTGGGATGGGCAAACTGGGCTGCCAATGAGAAGACCTCCTGGGCCTTTTTGAACTCTCCAAGCTCGTTATATGTGATAGCAAGATTCAGTGATGCCTCGGTGTACTTGGGATTGATCTGAAGCGCCCTTTCAAAATAATCTACAGCCTCCCTGTACTCGCCCTTGAGATGGGCAATGAACCCAAGTTTATTCAGGACATCTGCATAATTGGGGCGTGCCTTTACAACATCCTTAAGAAGCGGCTCTGCCTCGTTATACTTCCCTTCCTCAAAGAGCCTGTTTGCCTCTTCATATAACTCTGTAATATGTTCTTCCATAGGCGGTTCCGTAAAATATTATCTTGAAGTATATGGATTTTCAGGGGATTTTGTCAACCCCGCGGCATTCCTCAAAAAATCTACCCGAAGAGGAATTGTTTCTTTAGATTTTACAAGAAGACATTTGTCAGGTATAATATAGCCAAAGGAAACAGGCAAAATGCTAAAAAGTTTCAATGCTGATATCTTAAAAGTACCTTCTGTAATTATTCCTGAAGAGCCAATTATCTTTTAAATCCTCTTCATCCTGATTTTAAAAACCTCAAAATAAGCACGCCAGAACCTTTCACCTCCGATCCAAAAATGTGGAAGTGACTGTATCCTCTTCTGGTTGCAAACAACCTCTACGTACATTCAAGAGAAGCTTAATGAGTGGAACAATATTTATGACTGGGAACGTCCACATGGGTTGCTTAAAGGCTAAACACCGATTGAGAAGGTATGTAAACTAATACATGAAGATAAGGCCAGCACCCTGTAAGAGTATGAGTATAAATATACCTTTCTGAACTGATTGGAATTTCAGGTTCTTTTGAACATCCTTCTCAGTTGATCTAAACTGAGGTGAATCCTTGTAGGGCGACCATGAGGGCAGTGCTCCGGGTCTTCGCACTGAGAAAGGTCTCTAAGAAGAGCCTTCAACTCCTCTGCACCAAGCACCTCGGCACCCCTTACGGAGCTATGGCAGGCTATTCTCTTTGCAATGCCATCCCTGATTGACTCGATATCCGTGGCTGAACTGTTTTCCATAATGGCCTCGGCAACATCGGAAAGTATCGCTGAAATGTCAACATTAAAGAGAAAGTCAGGCACACCTCTTACCAGCAGGGTGTTCTCGCCGAAGTCCTCTATCTCTATGCCCATCCTTCTTACATTTTCTATGTGGTCAAGCAGAATCATATACTCCTTTCTGTTTAGCCTCACCTGTCTGGGAAAGAGATACTGGGATATCCTGATGTTGTCTACCCCCTTCCTGAGATTTTCGTACCGGACCCTCTCATGGGCAGCATGCTGATCGATTATGGTTATTCCATCTCCTTCTGTATAGGCAACAAAGACATCACCCAGATAGAGATGTTTTATCGGTGCCAGGTAAGGTTCCCTTTCCTCACCTGTAAAAAGCCGGACCTCTGCAGTGCTTTCTTTCTCCGGGAAAGCCGACATTGTAAAGGTCCTCTTTTCAGAATCCTCACCAACTGGATAAACATCTCCTCTACCAGAGGGTACTGTTTCAGACATATCACGTCCTTTAACCAGTGACCTTCTTAAGGTATTCAAAACCCTGAGATATACATCCTCCTTCTTTCTGAACCTTACCTCCCTTTTGGCAGGATGAACATTGAAGTCCACATCCTCAGGCGGTATGGAAAGGTAAAGAAAAAAGATCGGATGCCTGTCCTTTGGCAACGCCTCATCATAAGCCCTGTATATGGCATTACGGAGGTACCCGTCTCTTATCGGTCTCTTGTTGATAAAGATGTACTGACTCGCCCTTCTTGATCTGAAGTTGTCCTCTTCTGATGCAAATATCGTAACACCGGGAGATGATGCCTCCAGAAGCCCTTGCATAAACTCCTCGCCATAAATCTGAAAGAGCCGTTCCCTTAATCCCTCTGCCCGAGGCAGTATGAGGGTATCCGTTCCATCAATCTTCAGATGAAAGGAGACATCGGGGTTTACCAGGGCGATCTCCGTTACGGTCTCTATTATGTGATAGGTCTCTGTCCTGTCTGATTTCAGGAACTTTCTCCTTGCAGGTGTGTTGTAGAAGAGGTCGCGTACCTCTATGGTGGTGCCCCTGTGGGCAATCACTCCGGTCTTTACCACCTTTCCTCCCTCCACCTCCACGACAGTGCCCTCTGCTTCGTCCAAAGGAGCAGTTTTGAGGGTCATCTTTGAGACAGAGGCTATTGATGAGAGGGCCTCTCCTCGAAACCCAAGGGTCTGTATTCTGAAGAGGTCATCCTCTGATGCCAGTTTGCTCGTTGCATGGGGCTCAATACAGCGTTGTGCGTCGATACTGTCCATCCCCTTTCCGTTGTCACTGACGAGTATGAGCCTTCTTCCGGCAGAACGTATCTCTATCTGAACCTCCGTTGCCTCTGCATCAAGGGAGTTTTCCACCAGTTCCTTGACCACAGAGGCAGGCCGTTCAATAACCTCACCGGCTGCTATCTTATTTCTCAGCTCTTCAGGCAGAATATTTATCTCCGGCATAAAGCCTCCCTTTATTTATTGAACTATCTTTCATGATATTCTATCTTAATTATTCAACTCCTTAATAACCCTCTCTGCCAGGGCTCGACTCATCCCCTCCACCTGAGCCACATCCTCAACAGAGGCATTTCTTATCGCATCCACAGAGCCAAACCTCCTCAGAAGCGCCAGTTTACGCTTTTTACCTATACCCCTGATCCTGTCAAGCCTTGAGACCTTGGTCTGAGCATCTCTGAGCCGTCTGTGGAAGGATATGGCAAACCTGTGCACCTCGTCACGAATCCTTCTCAGTAGCAATGACTCCGGAGCGGTATCATCAATCCCTACCACAGAGCCATCCCTCAGTATAACTCTGTCAGGAGACTTTGCAACTGCGATTACATCCAGAACTTTTGCCTCCTCAGACAAGACCTCCCCGATCGCCTCAATAGCACAATCAAGATGTCCTTTTCCTCCATCTATAATGATCAGATCCGGAATCTCCGCACCAAGATTCTTCAGTGTTCGGATAATAATCTCTCTCATCATCCCGTAGTCATCGATACCCTTTACATCCCGAATTTTGAGATGACGGTAACGATCCTTTCTGAACTGCCCGTCCTCCCACCAAACGAAGGCCCCTACAGAGTGTGCACCAAAGATGGTGGAGACATCAAAGGCGCCTATGCTTGCAGGAAGCCTCCTGAGACCCAATCGTTCCCTCAACCTCTGGAGGATCCTGTCAGTAAAGGCTCCTTTACGAGACTGAAGTATCAGCCTGGCATTCTCGGCAGCCATCCCTATCAACTCCCTTTCCTTTCTGGTTGATGGCAGATGAATCCTGACCCTGGAGCCCCTCTTTTGAGTAAGCCACTTTCTAAGCTCTCCAAGACCGGCCGGCTTGTGCTGAAGTACGATCTCTTCGGGAGGCAGTGAATCCTTGACGTAAAAGAACTTTACAAATTCAGCGAAAAGCTCATCAACAGGAATGAACTCCGTGTCTTTCAGATAAAAATCCTTGGTACTGATCAGAATGCCGTTACGGATAAAAAAGACCTGAAAAACCGTCTCTGCTCCCTCCTGATACATTGCCACAAGATCCATGTCACCCAACTCGGGTGAGACCACCTTCTGTGACTCAAAGGCCCTCTGTACAGCCAGCAGTCTGTCTCTCACCTTTGCAGCCTCTTCATATCTCAGCTGTTCCGAAAGCATCAGCATTCTTCTCTGAAGCTCCTCAATCAACTCCTTCTTTTCGCCTTTCAGAAACCTCTCCACCTCTTTAACCGCCTCCATATACTCCTTTCTGTCCACAAGCCCTGCGCATGGAGCCGGACATCTTTTCATCTGGTACTGGATACACGGTTTCATGGGTCTGTCCAGCCTGTATCTGCAGGGTCTCACCTGAAAATGTTTTCTTATAAAGGCAAGGGTTTCCCAGACGGATGAGGCAGGGATATAGGGTCCGAAATAAAGAGAGCCATCACGGCTTATTCTCCTTACCACCTCCAGCTTCGGCCACTGTTCATTAATGGTCAGTTTCAGATAAGGATAGTTCTTGTCATCTCTCAGTATTATGTTGTATCTGGGCTTGTATTGTTTGATCAGATTCGCCTCAAGAGCCAGGGCCTCCAGCTCTGTCCCGGTGACAGTAAAAGAGAGATCCTTCACCTTCTTCATCATGGCCTGTTTTCGCTGGTCAAGCCGCTCTGGTGAGACAAAATAGCTCCTTATTCTCTTTTTCAGACTCTTTGCCTTTCCTACATAGAGAACTCGTTCCCTGGCATCTTTGAAGATATACACACCTGGTCTGTCAGGAATGGTCTCCAGTTTCTCTTTCAAGG
>JALUAR010000188.1 GCA_027050975.1 Thermodesulfovibrio sp. | reverse complement strand
TAGATATACTTTTTTAATTGTTCAAGCATAGCGACAAGCTGGGTGTGACTTAGAAACGTTTTAGAAGATGTCCTCCCAATTTGAGTTTGTAACTCTTTTAGAATAGCTAAAGCCTCTGTTTTGCGATTATTTTTATATAAAAATCGACTGAGCTGCACCTTTAACTCTTGTCTATGCGAGTCTGTAGGCGCATATTGAATTGCTGTTTTTAGTGCATTCTCATAGTCCCTTTTATTATTGGTATAAAGGCCCATTTCTGCCAATTGAACCGCACACTTATAGGCCAATTGAACATCATTTTGTTGTTCTGCCAAGCGGAGCGCTTGCAGAAACGCACTGCGGGCTTTATCATGCTGCCTCTGGGCCTGATAGGCTTTAGCCAAGAAATAATAAGCATCCATGTAAGAACTATCCAATTGAGCTGCCTTGAGATAAGCCTCCACCTTATCATTCAGATTGTGGGCTAAGTGGCCTTTTTCGACCCAATCTTTTGCTCGATCGCGATTCGATTGAGCAAAATTGGATCGCTGATTAAAGAATATTAAAAGTATAATAGACAAAAAAGATAATATATATATTTTTTTTGAGCTAGACATATATTACCCTCTCAAAAATCGCTATGTACAGAAATATATCAATGTCAATCTTAAAAGAACAAACTCCTTTATATAATCTGATCCAAATTCGAAAAAATTCATATGCAATAAAAGATACATGGTTTATTTAATGGAAAAAGTGAACATTTATTGTTTCCACGATTGTAATTTCTTGTTTTTTAAAATACATGTGAAGTTGCACTATTCCCATCAATTCTAATTAATATTACAAGTTTAAATTTATTAATAATTTATAAGCCTATTAATATACAAATTCAAACTGTGTAGATAAATGAACATAACCTTGATCGATGTTTTTATGTATCATTCGACCAAATTCAAGAATTGTCCATCGTGTGTATTGATTCAATTGGAATTTGATACCGTGAAAAATTTTATAAGTCGGCTGATCAATGATCTGATCATTTGCATAGATTCGCCATGTTTCATATAGACCATAAAAGCTTAATCGGTCTGTCAAGAGGTAATGGAATTGGGTGTACGCCCCTAAGGAAGATAAGGTAATGTTTGTATTTTTTCCGTTTTTCATCCAAACATTCTTATGCTTGTTGCGTTGAACGACAACTTCTCCGGAAACTGACAAACGCGGTATTGAAAATAGCCAATCCAGCCCCCAAGCGGCCTTTTTATTAATTGAAAATTCGGAAAGATAGGTTGACATTCCTATTTTAAGGGCGCCTGTATTAAAACCAATCCTACTGACGAAATCTTTCGCATTGTCAATATCAGCCCGGAGCAAATCCACAGTACGTCCCAAACGACCGTGTACTATGGCCAGCGCAAGATTAAAACCGTTTGACCATTCTTTTTCAACGAGAAGGCCTAATTCAATTTTTTTTAAAGCAAAATCATTCACTAATACGTTATTTTTGGTAGAAGTGAAGTTTCGATGAGAAGTATAATCCGACCAAATTCCAAATGGATTTCTGAACTGTCCAATTGTGATATCTATCCCACTATTTTGAACATTTAATATCTTTAAATAAAGCTGCTCAAAACCAATTATGTCTTCTGGATGATCCTCCGCTTGAGAAGAAGCATAAATGCCATTTAAACCACGTAATGTATCATCAATTCCTACAGATTGTAATGAGACTTCTTCTATTTGATGGATAACTTCCTCAGGCACAGGATTCCATTCAGCCAAAAAGTCAATATTATTCTGATTGGCTGATGAACTAAAATGAGTATTAAAAAATATACGAACCTGATTAATCTCCATTAATGGCACATATTTCCCGTCGGGTTCCTGATGATATTCAAATTCAGTCGCTACAAACGCTCCAATTCGACTTTTAATTTGTGATTGATTTGGACGACTAAAAGAGGACTTTTGGGGAGTGATGTCAGGGCGAAACTCACCATTCGCAAATGCATTAACCAGGCTGGCACTCAATTGTTGAAGACTTTTTCCCTGTTCAAGAAACTTTATAACAAAGCGACTCATTTTCGACTTATCAATTACAACGGATTTACCTTTTCCGATCACATTTAAATCAATAAATGTAGCAAGCGGTATAAGATAATTGGCTTTAATTAATTCAGAAGATGATAAATTGATTTTTTCTGCTTGCAGAACCACCTCAAAGGCGACATCTTGTAAAATCGCATTCACTTCACTCATGGTATTGGCATTTACAAAGCTGGACGGCTGATGATCATTTTGTGACAAAACATTTTTTGAAAAAAATATGAGAAATAGCGTTATAATTAGCTTTAACGATTGTATGATTCTATGGACGTTTAAGAGTTTATTTATAGATTTATTGATTGTCACCATGATTTTGGTTCTAATACAAGTATGGGCATTTGAAATCATAACGAGATGCCTCCTTAAATAAATATATTTTTTGCAGCTATATTT
>JALUAR010000187.1 GCA_027050975.1 Thermodesulfovibrio sp. | reverse complement strand
CAGTTTATAGAGAAGAGAGAAAACCTGATGGAAGCATAGATGAAGTAAAAACTCTAAAATCTTACCAAAAAGGTTACGAACTTGCTATAAAAGCTAAAAGAGCCGAACAACTACTACCTGCTGATTACTCCGATGGTAAACCACTTAAAATGGCACTGCTTGGCTATGTTGATGAGATAGCTAAAAAAATATCAAGGAAAAAATAATGTCAAAAGCTAAAGATTATGAAACAACAATGCAAAGACTACTTATAATTTTAAGAAATAAATATTTTTTAGATTTTTATGAAGAAAAAATAGAAATGTCAGTTTTAATTATTCGTAATTAAGTTTTGGAAAAAATTATGTCTCAAATACAATTTTCTAAAATTACTGCATAGTTAGGTCTTGATATCAGTTTTTTTATTTTAACATGAGGCGTGATATTTTTTTGCATAGCAGACAGATAAACTCCAGCTTTTTCTATAGAACCTATCAGTTGAACTCCCTTAATGTGCTCATCACGGTCCAGAAAGATTTTTCTCAATGTCTTCCCATTGTACAGTTCTATTACTTTCTCACCTTTCGGCACGCCAAAAGAGGCAACGTACATACCAAACAGTTTAATCACATTCATATCAATCGGAAGTGAATGGACGCGACAATCTATGCCTACCATGTTTGCACCAGCCACTTTGCCTGTCTTCACAGCGTTGATATGAATAGGTGAAAGTTTTCTCTTGCCATCCATTTCTATTTCCGCAATGTCTCCTGCAGCATAAACATCGGGAATGTTCGTTCTCAGATGGTCATCCACAACAATTCCAGTAGCTGTGAGAATAGAGGAATCCTTTACTATTGCTATATTCGGTCTGATACCAACTGCAACAACCAATGCATCGCATTTTATTAATCCGCTTCTGTCTGTCTCAATACCTGTTAGTGAACCATTCTTATCTCTTTGCACTCTGGTTATGGAGGTTCCGGCAACTATTTTTACGCCGTTTTTTTCCAGATGCTCTACAACAAACTCTGCACTCTTCTGGTCAAGCATACGCGGCAGAATATGACTCTCTTTCTCAACAACAGTTACATGACAGTCTCTTTTTGTAAGGGCTTCTGCAATCTCAAGCCCTATAAATCCGGCTCCCATTACTACAACTGACTTAGTATCATTCAGGGCCTTAATAATTTTATCCGCATCGTTTAGGCTCTTGAAGGTGTAAACACCATCTCCCACAATGCCATCTATAGGAGGTATCACTGGCACAGCGCCTGCAGCAATAAGGAGCTTGTCGTACCTGAGGCTTTTTCCATCTGAGAGATTCACCTCTTTGCTATCCACATCAACGCCTTCTGCACCCACACCAAGAATCACATCCACTTTATTTCTCTCATAAAAACGGCCATCTCTGTAATATAGTTTTTCCTTTGGTGCCTCACCGCTTACATATTGAGCAAGAAAGCAGGGAGTATATGCGGGAAAGGGCTCTTTTGACACAACGGTAATATTTTCATTAAAGCCAGCGGCCCTTATGGCTTCAACAGCACTTATTGCTGCAGGTCCGTTGCCAATTATAACTGTACTCATCAGATACCCAGCGCCTCCCTCTTTGATTTTATATGATCCAGAAGTCCAGAAGCTGCTTTCACGGGGTCAAGTTCCACGAATGCCTTTCCACCGGTTATTTCCTCAAGACCCTCGGTGAGCACCTTTGTTGCCACGGGGCTGCCTAAGATTCTCGGATGGGGTGCAATGTGTACCGTCAAGCCGAGGGCCATTAGCCATGTTCCAATGGATACTGCCTTTTCCTGCACAAGTTCCGGAGCCGAGCCTGCCACAGGTAGCTGACTTATGCGTACATCAAGCCTTTCGGCAAGTGCCTTCAGGAGTGTGGCAATCCTTGAGTTGTCAACGCATGAGCCCATATGCCATACGGGTGGCAGGGGGACATCAAGGCCTGCAGCCTCTCCAAGAACCTTCAGGACAGTTTTAAGCCCTTCTCCGCAGTATTTTTCGGTAGCATCGGAGTTTAGCAGTCCTGCCTGTGCGCAGATGTGAGCGGTGCAGCCTGTTGTAACAACCAGGACGTTGTTCTTCAGTAACTCTTTTACCATAATCTCTGTCATGTAGGTATCCCTGAGTTTTATGCTCGGGCATCCGGCAAATCCGACAACGCCGTAAATATTGCCGTTCTTTATATTGTCTATTACCGGCATTAAAGGATCATCAGCGTTAAGTTTTTTCAGCACCTCGATGATAGCCTCGACAGAGAATCCAATCATTCCCACACTCTTTTCCGACGGAATAAAGACATCCTTGCCCTTTCTCTGCTTGAAAGCATCAATGGCCAGTCTGACTATCTCTTCCGCCTTTTTGTCCGCCTCCTCTGGTTCAAAGGCGACATGAACTGCTCCCTGCATCTTCACAAAGGACTCTGTTGTTATTATCTTTGTCTGGAAACAATCGGCAATCCTGGTAATGGATGGCCATATACACTGCATATCGACAACCATGGCATCAACTGCACCTGTGAGGAGTATGAGCTCAGACTGCATATTGTGGGCTGCCATGGGAACACCTCTGCGCATGGTGAGTTCGTTACCCGTGCAGCAAACTCCGACAACATTCACTCCCTTTGCACCAGCCTCTTCGGCTTCCGAAGTGAGCTTACCAGCCCATTCAAGTATTTTTTCCGAAAGAACTGGATTATGGCCGTGCATGGCTATATTGACTTTATCTTTGTCAAGTACACCCAGGTTTGCCTCAATAGTTTTAACTTTTGGAGTGCCAAAGAGAATGTCATGAAAGTCTGTGGCCATATGTAGCCCTGCATAACCGTCGACTAAACCGATTCTCAGACAGGCAAGAAGCAGATTAACTGGGTCTTCATCGTTACCCATTGAGGTTCTGTGCATTGCCTCTTCTATCTCGTTATGGGCATTTGAGACAAGCAGGCCCTTTTCCTTCCACAGCTTAATCTCTTTCTCAGGCGCCCTGAACTTTATCCAGTTCATTGGTTCATCATCCTGTCGGCTCAGGTCCTCGAGAGCCTTCTCCACCACATCTTTAGCAATCTCTTTTTCATCCCTGCCATCAGTCTCAATGCCAAGCCCTTTGGCTACCTCCAAGAGCTTGTCTTTGTCTGTAATTTTATAGCTGGGGGCCTTACCTTCAAGCATCTTTTTAAACGCCACCACAACATGTCTTGCATGTCCCACATGTGAGGAGGCACCACCAACTTCTTCCCTTAGAAGATTACGGCAGACAATGGTGTCTGCTGTGGCACCACATACACCCACTGTTGGACCATCACCGAAGGGATCAATACGACACGGACCCATATAACATATCCTGCAACAGGTACCTAATTGCCCGAAGCCACACTGAGGCTGCTGGTTAGAGAGTCTTTCCACACCTGTAGATATGCCTATGCTCTCAGCTCTGTCTATTAATGACTGTGTCGCACTGTCAAATTTTCTGGTTATCATAAACACCTCCTATCTTCTGATTATCTCTAATGGATTTTCTTTTTTCTCTGTTGTTATTGCTGCCTCTGTTGCCATGACTACCGCCGTAGCTGTTGTTACCCTTTTGTCTTTTGTAAATGTCTCAATCTCATCGTACTTCAATGCTCCGGTAGGACATGCCTCGGTACAAGCCGGTTGCTCTCCGCGGTCAAGTCTTGACCTGCAAAAATCACACTTAAGGGCAGTTCCCTTTACTGGATCGAGAGAGACCGCCCCAAAGGGACAAACCATTGCGCACATCAGACACCCCATACAACGGTCTTCATTTACAAGCACTATCCCTTTCTCTTCATCTTTATGCATTGCACCATTTGGACAGGCAATCACACAGGGAGCGTCCTTGCAATGCATACACCGGGAAGGAAAGGGACGGGAGTCGGCAGCTTCTACATGAACTCGTTTCCTTGGCGGAGGAGATTCAAAGATGGCTGAAAAAAGGTCGTTACTCTGAGAGTGTGCCACTGCACATGCAATTTCACAGGACTTGCAGGCAGTGCACTTGTTAATATCAATGAAGATCCCTTTCATATTTGCCCCCTTAACGGTTTTTGTTGTTAAGCATAAAATCGTTATATTAAGCATAAGATTTTAAGGGAAAACAAGGTCAAGGATTTTTTGACGAAAGGTTACTTTGCTTTGATAACTGGTTTTATGCGGAGTTCAAGAGCCTTTTTGAGGTGATTTAACCTTCTTCTTGCCACAGGAACCGGAGGGATGTTTGCGTTGAAGTGGATTAAATAATGTCGATTAGAGTCACGCTGGATCTTATAAATGTTATTTAGATTAACAACATAGCTTTTGTGAACCCTCAAAAGGTTACTCCCAGCATATCTTTTGAGAATTTCTTTCAAAGTAATGTGTATATAATAGGAAGCGTCTTTTGTAAAGATCTTGCAGTAGTTTCCATCAGACTGTATAAAGTAGATGTCATCAATATCAATAAAAAGAAAACCTTCTCTTTCACATACAGGTAGTTTTTTCAACTCAATCAGACCACTTTGGGGATTGAACACAGCATCAGTCTGTTGAGTTACATCTATGAAGGTCATTGCAAACATGGGGGCTTCATCAGGCACACTCATCTCTATTCTGGATACATTTATCATAAGAACCTTATTTAACACATCAACAATCATCGCAACAGGTCTTTCCTGTTGTGATAAGTTCGCTCTTTTTAGAATGGCCTCAACCTTCTGGTGACTCTTCTTTGGATGATACTGGAAGACATCTCTGCCCATCTCGGATATTGCTGCTCCAAAGACACGCCGAGCATATTGATTCATTCCTACAATCCTATAGTCCGAGGAGAGTATTACCAAGCCTATGTTTAAGCAAATTGGAATCATAGTTTTTTTTAAATTATAACCAAATCCAACCAGAAATTTCGTTTTAATGGTTATGTGTGTTATTCTTCTATTTTCACAAACTTCACTCTTATCAAGGCTTATTAATTTAATACTCCTATTTTGAAAAAAACGCTACAATTTTTATATCTCCTTGTTGTTAAGAAATTCTTAAAGCTCCAGACCTTGACTTTGATCATACAAATATGGATAATTTTAGTACTTTTTTAACCCTACAAAGGGTACCTGGCCTGAGGATATCCACTTGGTATCCTGGGCTTAATTTAACTTATTATAAAGCCCCGCAGAGCACTGGCTCTCTTAAACAGAATAATAAAAACAGTTAATCTGAAAAATAATCATTAGGAGGAAAGAAAAATGGTGCGAAAAGTCTTTTTATCGACTAAAACAGCAGAACTTCTATTTTTCATTCTTCTTGTGATCTTACTAATCAGTGGCAATGCCATGGGAGCCGGATTTGCCATTGTAGAACAGAGCGTAAGCGGCTTAGGAAATGCGTATGCAGGAGGAGCAGCCTCTGCAGAGGATGCAACAACCATCTTCTACAACCCTGCTGGTATCAGCCGTCTTCAGGAACCCGAACTTATAGTAGGCACTCATATTATAATGCCGTCAGCTCGTTTCAAAAACGAAGGCTCCACTCATGTACTTCAGAGCATTACCGGAGTTGCACTCACCGGCGGAGACAGTGGAAACGGAGCCATAACAGTCTATGTGCCCAACTTCTACTATGCCCGTCATCTTACGAAAAGTCTCTCCGTGGGCCTTGGCATAAACTCTCCTTTTGGTCTTGAAACCGAATACAGCGAGGAGTGGGTGGGAAGATACCATGCAATCAAATCCGAATTGACTACAATCAACATCAATCCGACCATCGCATATATTATTAATGAAAATCTCAGCATAGGTATTGGTCTCAACTTTCAGTATCTGAAAGCAAAACTTAGCAATGCCATTGATTTCGGAACAATTGATGCTGCCGGCGGATTAGCAGCCTTCGGTCTTGCAGCTGGTGCACTTGGCCTTATCCCCCAACAGTCCGATGGCTATGTTACACTAAAAGGAGACAGCTGGGGTATAGGTTATAATCTGGGTATACTTTACGAATTCAATGCCGAGACAAGATTGGGTATAGCCTACCGTTCTCGTGTTAAACACAAGGTTAAAGGGGACGCAGATTTCTCCAATGTTCCCTCGGGGCTTGATCCATACCCAATCTTCAAGGATACAAATGCTGAGTCCTATATCACACTGCCCGACTCTTTATCAGTGGGGCTTTATCATCTTCTTACTTCCCAACTGGCAGTAATGGCTGATATAACCTGGACAAACTGGAGTGTTTTTGATGAACTGCGGTTTAAGTTTGACAACACCTATCAGGCCGATGGCGTCACAACTACAAAGTGGAAGGACAGCTACCGGTATTCTCTTGGTCTGACCTATATGCCGTCAAAGCAGCTGGCTCTGAGAACAGGTATAGCCTATGACGAATCACCTATCAGGGATGCAAAGTACCGTACTCCGAGAATCCCTGATGAGGACCGACTCTGGGTTGCCTTTGGAGTGGGATACCGGTTTAGCAAGCATATCGGTATTGACATCGGATATGCACATCTATTTGTCAAGGATCCCGTAATCAAAAAGACGCCCACAGGAGAGGACAAGTTAAGGGGCGGATTAAGAGGCTCTTATGAAGCCAATGTCAATATACTTAACGCCCAGTTAAGCTGGAGATTTTAATATTATCGAGAGGATATCCATGCTTCTTCACCAGATTTTTATAGAGTCGGCAAAAAAACATAAAGACAAGTTGGCTTTCATTGACAAAAACACGGACCGAAGGATTACATACTCTAGGGCACTCTTAGGTTCTTTGATTCTCGCTCATAAGTTCAGAAGATTTGAAAAGGGCTTTTTGGGGATCATGATTCCTACCTCTGCCGGCGCAGGCATAGCCATTATAGCTACCCTTATGAGCGGCAGGGTACCAGTAATGATAAACTACTCAACAGGAGCCAAAGAAAACATTGAGTATGCACAGAGAAAGTGTGATTTTACCACCGTCGTTACCTCCAGGACCCTTCTTCAGAAGATAAATTGTCCTGAACTCAAAGGGATGGTCTTCATAGAAGACCTTATGGAGGAAATCTCGGCAAGGGATAAAATCAGAGGCGCCCTTTTAGCCAAGCTTCCTTTGCCACTACTGCTGAAAAGGGTACACAGAGGCGACCCTGATGACAACGCTGTAATACTCTTCACAAGCGGGAGTGAGAAGGACCCGAAAGCGGTCCAGTTAACACATAAAAACATCCTCTCAAACATCAAAAGTTTTAGCAAGGTTTTCCAGCTTTCAGAGAATGACAGAATGCTTGCCACACTCCCCTATTTCCACGTTTTCGGATTAACCGTTAACCTATGGGCACCCCTTTATCACGGCATGACCATCATAACCTATGCTAATCCGCTTGATTACAAAAGGGTCTGTGAGATTATTCGTCAGGAACAACCAACGATGGTCGTCGGAACTCCGAGTTTTCTCTGGGGATATCTGCGAAAATCCCAGGAGGGAGATTTTAAAAGCGTCCGTCTTGCAGTAAGCGGAGCTGACAAATGCCCGGAAGCATTGAGAGAGGCATTTCTTAAAAAGCATGGCATAACTCTTTATGAAGGTTACGGAACTACAGAAACCTCTCCTGTCATATCGGTAAACACCCCGGAGCACAATAAACCCGGAAGTGTTGGAAAGGTGATCCCCGAAGTAGAGGTGAGAATAGTGAACTACGAAACCGGCCAGGAGTGTGCACCAGGAGAGGTAGGAAGAATCCTGGTAAAAGGTGACCTCATTATGAAGGGTTATCTTCATGATTTTGAAGAGACCTCCATGAGAATCCGCCATGGCTGGTATGATACAGGAGACATGGGATACATTGATGAGGACGGATTCCTCTGGCATGCCGGCAGGCTCAAGAGATTTGTAAAGATCGGCGGCGAGATGGTCTCCCTTGTAAGGGTTGAGGATGTACTTGAAAAACTGTTACCAGAGAGAGTATCCTGTTGTGTCGTTGAGGTACCTGATGCAATGAAGGGGGCAAGAATTGTAGCTGCTGTTACAGAGAAGATTAATGAAAAAGAGATCTTGAAGAAGATGGCTGCGGAGCTACCCAACATTGCCTTACCCAAACAATTTGTTGTAATAGAAGATCTGCCAAAGATGGGAAGTGGTAAGATAGATTTCCGAAAGGTGACAGAGATGGTTCATGAAAGACTCTCCTCAACAAAATAATACTTCACAATCATGACATAAAAAGAGAGGACCGCTGGATATCCAGTGGTCCTCTCTTTTTCCTTTTAAACAGCCCTGGTCTATTAATACTCTTCACACTTGAGCTGGAAGTAATTTGCCTCATGATTACAGGAAGGACACCTTTCAGGTGGCTCTTCCCCTTCATGTACATAACCGCATTTTCTGCATACCCAGACGACCTTCCTGTACTTTTTAAATACCGTACCACTTTCAACCTCTTTAAGGAGCTTTTTATATCTCTCCTCATGATGCTCCTCTGCCCTGGCAATTGCCCTTAAGCGCGCTGCAATCTCAGGAAAGCCCTCTTTTTCAGCCACATCGGCAAATTCAGGGTACATTTTTGTGTATTCATAGTTCTCTCCAGCAATAGCAGCCTTTAGATTTTCAGCTGTAGTACCGAGGGTGGTTGGTGCTACTGCCTCTACCACTATTTCATCAAAACTCTCACCGCTTTTCTTTTTAAGTTCATTGATCAGTCTGAATAACCACTTGGCATGCTCTCGTTCGTTGTCTGCAGTTATAAGAAAGATTTCTGCTATCTGGTCGTAACCCTCATTCTGGGCGATCTTTGCATAAAAGGTATAGCGGTTTCTTGCCTGGCTCTCACCAATAAAGGCCTTTGTCAGATTCTCAATTGTGCTTTTCATATATACCTCCTCCTTTGGAATTCTTTATAAATACGACACTGTAATATTCAGATTATTTGTCTGTTTTATTTTAAACTATTCAAGACAACTCTAACATAACTAAATGACCAATTATGGACTCAACCTCTATTTTACCGTTTTTTTACCATACACTATCCTCATTTATCCTCACATGAAATGCAACAACAAAGACTGATAGAAGAAAGTAGACTCCAGCGTAAAGAATTCCCTCCTTCCGTATAGAGAACGTTACTTCAAAAACGTGCTACAACTTAATCATACCAGATTAGAGCATGATCTTTGATACGCTATCTCCCGAGTAACACTTAAGTTGAATATGATTATATGCTTGATCAACAGTGGCAGGACTTGGTTGTTGACGTTAAGCTCTAATTCTCTTTTGTCTTTACTGCTTCTGCAAGGGTGGGACCAGCTTCAACAAGCCCTAATTCGTTAATATTTACTAGGTAACCCCATAAGAAAAGGGGCCGTTTCGGCCCCTTTTCTTAATAAGGTGCAGAAGACATTACCGGACTGAGTGGTTCGATCTTATTGTTCTTTATACGCCAGTTATAGATGTCTTCCATATCCTTGTAGACCTGGAAAATCTGGAAGAAGCCATGCCAGTGTGCATAATCCGGGCCATCCATAGCCGCACCATGACGAGCCCTTCTACCAACATGATGCCACAGATAGTAATTAAGTTCCTGGAAAGGATCTTTCCATTTGTCCTTCTTAAGGAGCCCTTTCGCCTTCAACTCCTTCATCATCTTTTGGGCATTTTCATAGTAGAAATTGTATAGCTCAACTGCCCTGTCAAGTTTGGCAAAGTGACTGTCAATCAGAACCTTGCTGTGACAATTACTACAAACCTTTCTCATAAGTTTGCGTCCCTTTTCTCCGTCACCACGCTCGCCACTTCTTATCACACTCTTTGCATGAACCAGATCCCATTTTAAACGTTCTGTCACGTTATGTGTCGTACTTAGGTCACCGATACCGCTCATATGGCAGGTGGCACAGGTTGGGGCTGCATAATCACCGGGCTCCCAGGCATCGGGAGCACTATCCCATTTCCAACTTTCGCCTTCAGAAAGATAACGCTGGCCATGGCTGCTTTCGTAGTAAATCTCTATATTGGGATGGTCTGGACCAATATGACACTTGGCGCAGGCCTCAGGTTTTCTCGCTTCAGCAATACTAAATTGGTGTCGATTGTGACAGACAGTACAATTGCCGATACCACCGTCAGGGTAGCGAGTACCTATACCGCCTGGCCAGGAATCATCTGTAGGCTTATTATCGGCTTTTAGTTTCACCTTCATTCCGTGACACATCTGGCATCCACTTTGTCTAGCTGCCAAGGTACGGGGGTCTCCTTTTGGTATTCCTGCAAACTCTCCACCTTCCAGCTCATAAAATAGCTTTTGAAATTTCTTCTTCTCTATCACCGGCGCACCTGCAAGTTTTGAATGGGCACTTTTACTAAACTGTTCAACCTCCGATGGGTGACATCTTTCACATGCCTTGGGCGAGACCATGGGTGAAGTATAAACATTGGGCATCTCTTTCTTCACGCCCTCACACTGGCTGGCCATGGGGGAACTCTTTTTAACCACATGACAGTCATAGCAGGACACCCCTGCATGGGCCATTCGGCTACCCTTCCAGTCTGCAACAATCCCTGGAGTCTTTTTCGAATGACATTTGATGCATTTTAATGCTTCAGGTGTAAATCCCCTTTTAATCTCCAGCTTCTTCTCGGATAAGTTCGGGAACCCCACCTTTTTTTTCTCCGCCCAAGCTGATGTACACAGAAAGATCGTGACAACAACCAGAAACAGGCTTACCTTTAAAGATCTTGTTAACACTTCCTTGCCCTCCTTTCTTTGATTTTGATAGGGTTAGTTTCCAGTACTTCACCCCCATTCCAGTCCCCCTAATTACAGTTTTTCTTTTTTAGCATGCTTTTCATCCTCTTCTTGCCTTATCACCACCTTTAACCTTTTTTGACGGTTTTAATGTTTACACGCTCTTTCTCTCTCTTATAGCCTTAAGCAAATCCCCATGACCTGCATCTTTATGACAGGATATGCAGTTCTTTCTGGTCTCACCCAGTTCATATTTCCTGTGAGCCTTGAAAGCCTTAAGCGGAATCCCAGGAGCTATCAGGTTCTTGTGACACTTCCTGCATCCCGACTCATAAGCCATCTGGACATCCGGTTTTCTCGTCTTCCATTTTGCCTCCCAATCCAACTCCTTCTTTGATATATGTACAGTGTAGTCATGAATTCCGAACTTGGCCTTGTCAAGCAGGTAGGTTACTATTCCATTATGAGGAAGATGGCAATCAACACATTTAGCCTTAATTACCCCCTTTTTGGCCTTCCCATGAATAGACTTTTCCCAGGTATCATAAAAGATCTGCATTTCGTCACAAGAGGCACAGAAATCAACTGTGCTTGTTGACTTCACAATAGAGGCAGTGGTCAATGAGAGAAAAATGGCAACCAAAAAAACCACTACCAATCCGATAACAGCCTTTTTCTTCTCTGTCTGGCCCATAATCTACCCTCCTTTCTTTCATGGTTTTGTTGTCCTTTTAATTCCTGTTACACTGATTCAAAGTCCAGGCTTATTGATTCAAAAATTAAATAATCGAATGCATCCTAAATTTACAATTAATATATAAACGCAGCACATGAAAACGCTGTCTTACGA
>JALUAR010000186.1 GCA_027050975.1 Thermodesulfovibrio sp. | reverse complement strand
CATCATTGAAGATATTAAAGACCTTATCAACGAATCCCTCGAGGGTGCCGAAAGGGTGAAAAAGATTGTCCAGGATCTGAAGACCTTCTCAAGGGTGGATGAGGCTGAGTATAAGATGGCTGATATCAACGAATGCATCGAAAGCACCCTGAACATCGTCTGGAACGAGCTCAAATACAAGGCCACGGTCACCAAGGAGTATGGCGATATCCCCCTTACAAAGTGCTATCCCCAGCAGCTCAGCCAGGTCTTCATGAATCTCCTTGTTAATGCTGCCCATGCCATTGAAAAACAGGGTGAGATAAAGATAAAGACCTGGGCTGATGATGGCTGGATATACATCACTGTCTCTGACACAGGCTGCGGTATCCCAAAGGAAAATCTATCGAAGATCTTCGAGCCCTTCTTTACCACAAAGGAGGTTGGTAAGGGTACCGGCCTTGGCCTGAGCATTGCCTACGACATTATAAAAAAGCACAATGGTGAAATCTCTGTTGACAGTGAAGTGGGGAAAGGTACTACCTTCACAATCAAAATCCCGATAAAGGCTGAGGAGTAAAAGTTAATGGTATTACGGGATCGAGTGGTAAGGCTTCTTTTTGTTTTGACCCTTCTCATTGTTATATCCTTTCCGATTATAACCATTTTCTTTATATACCCTTCCTTCACGAATCTGTTGATAAAGAATACCGAAGAAGAGGCAATACGCACCGCCACACATCTTGCCGAGTTGTTTACGGATCATCACTCAGAGGTCACAAAAACCTCCTTTAATAAAGTTGCCCTGCAACATATTGAAAAGGTGAAAAAAGACTTTAAACTGATGAAGATCAAGCTTTTCTCTCCGAAAGGCGAGGTGGTATACTCCACTGACCCGGAGGATATTGGCAAGATTAATAAAAAGGATTATTTCCATAAAATCGTAGCAAAAGGACGTCCCTTTACCAATATTGTAAAAAAGAACACCCTATCCCTTGAAGATCAGATAGTAACCGCCGATGTAGTGGAAACTTATGTACCCATAATGAATGGAGAAAAACTCCTTGGCGCTTTTGAACTCTACTATGACATAACAAAGCGTGATCAGATCATGAATAGGGTCCTTTCCCACTCATCGGCTATTACCTTTGCCACCATGTTCATCCTGATTTCCGTTATCGGTTTTCTACTCTGGAGATTAGATCACGGCATTAAAAAGGTGGAAAGGACGAAAAGGGATCTCTTGCTCAACAAACAGCAACTTGCGGAATACAACAGGTTTTTAAAGGAGATTATTGAATCGATTCCCCATCCTTTTCTCGTTATAAATGTCTCAGATTACTCTATTAAGCTGGCCAACTCCGTTGTCAAACAGTTCGGGGACTGGGAAAATACAACCTGTTACAACCTGATTCACAAAAGGGATACACCCTGTAGCGAAGACAATGAAACCTGTCCTGTCAGAGAGGTGGTGCGTAAAAAACAGCCCGTGATTGTTGAGCATATTCATCACGCCAAAAGCGGAAAGAAGATGATCTACGAGGTTCACGGCTATCCTGTCTTTGATGAACATGGCGAGGTGGTTCAGATGATAGAATACTCCCTGGACATAACAAAGAGAAAAGATGCGGAAGAGGCATTGATACAAAGTAATGAAAAAATTCTAAAACAACATCTGGAACTTGAGATGAAAACCCAGGAGATCGAGGAGTCCAGGTCCAAGCTTCAGCTTGCCCTTGATGGTATCCAGTCACTTCTTGAGGATGTAATTACAGAAAAGGTTTTTCATATCCGATTCCTAAATCCGAATCTGGCAAAGTGCTACGAACTCAAAAACTGCACAAACACAGAGTGCCCCTGTTATGGCAAGAGTCCGCAAAGATGCTGGGTTATAGCAGGAACATACTGCGGTGGTAAGGTGCAGGGCTCTTTTGCAAAGAAGATAAAGGACTGTACCGAGTGTTCCGTATTCAAGAAAGCCACGGAAGACCCTTTCTATAAAATAGGCGAACTCTTCAACAATATGATGCATATCCTGGAGATAAAGAACCGGGAGCTTCAGGAGGCATACGAGGAACTGAAGCAGACACAGTTACAGATACTTCAACAGGAGAAGATGGCATCCATTGGTCAGCTGGCTGCAGGCGTTGCCCATGAGATCAATAACCCCATGGGCTTTATCTCCAGTAATCTCAGCACCCTCTCCAAATACATCGAACGCCTTATCGAGTACATGAATCTCCTCTCCAACTCAACCTCCCCTGACCAGTCTGAAAAACTCGAAGAGGCAAAAAAACGACTCAAAATCGACTACATCATTGAAGATATTAAAGACCTTATCAACGAATCCCTCGAGGGTGCCGAAAGGGTGAAAAAGATTGTCCAGGACCTGAAGACCTTCTCAAGGGTGGATGAGGCTGAGTATAAGATGGCTGATATCAACGAATGCATCGAAAGCACCCTGAACATCGTCTGGAACGAGCTCAAATACAAGGCCACGGTCACCAAGGAGTATG
>JALUAR010000185.1 GCA_027050975.1 Thermodesulfovibrio sp. | reverse complement strand
TCCTTATACTTCTTCAGATTACACAGCTCTTTATCACCGCTGATTATGAACTCAGCACTGCCAGAGAGCGCACAGGTCAGGAATTTGTCATCATCAGGGTCATTACAAATGCCTGTAATAGATTCTTCAGGCTCAACCACTTCGAAAAATGGTAAGACATACTCTTCTATAATCATTTTTATTTCTTCTTCATTAAGCGAGAATTTCGGATAGGTAAGAACCTTCTGAAACTCTTCAAAGGTTTCAGGGGTAATAAGTGGAATTATTTTTCCTTTCAACCAGAGATCAACTATCTTTGAGAGGTCACCTCCAAACAACAGGGCTGATACGAGGATATTGGTGTCTAAGACAACTCGTATTATCTTCTTTTTCTTGCCCATCTAATGGCTTTGGATACATCCTCTTCGGTAATGCCTAATTTTTTCATCTTTTCCCTTATGCTTTCAAGTGTTCTATCTGCAGGAACTATTTTTACTGGTGTAAGAACTATCTTATTCCCCTCAACCTTTATATCGAAATACTCCACACCAGGAAAGGATTTCACTATATCCTTTGGTAGAGTAAGCTGGTTCTTGCTGGTTTTCTTAGCTAACATTGTTTCCTTACCTCCTTACAAAAAGGATACATTATTTCAAAGAGGATTGTCAATTATTACTGATAGATCATTCCTTGAGGTAGCACGGACATAGTTGAAAGAGTTAACACTATCTTTTACGGTACCCTCTCACTGCAGCAATGAAGGCAGGGTGCAAACCCTTTGAGTTCATTAAAAAGTACAATTTTTATTAACCTGAAAATACTTGACGTTCCATTCTTCTGAAGTCTTATTATTCTTGCACTCATAAAGTCCGTCAATGTCCACTTAGATCTATTATTAGAGCGTTGTACAACGGTTTGTTCTTGTTATGTGTTTAGAAACAGTCTGACCTTCGCAATTCTATTTTGGCCACCCTTTAAGTGTTCCGGAACGGACTGACTTTAGCCTATTTCGTTTTGGCCACTTTTTTAGGTTTATAAACCAGTTAATCTCGGACATGTTTATTTTGGCTACTCTTAAAAGACGCCAGTGTTGGTTTGTTATTCTCCTAAATGAAGTTTGGATACACAATTGGAGACAGTTTGGAGACAGTGTTTTGGATGGTTTTAGAAAGATAACCTATTGAATTTAAAAGAATGTTCTGGCGGTCCCAAGGGGACTCGAACCCCTGTTTCCGACGTGAGAGGCCGGTGTCCTGGGCCACTAGACGATGGGACCGCAAAGGTTGGCTGGGGAGAGAGGATTCGAACCTCTACAAGCAGATCCAGAGTCTGCCGTCCTGCCGTTAGACGACTCCCCAAAGGTATATATATCATAAAATTTGGGAGCTACAGATGTCAATCCCACAGGGTATTTTTAGCTTTTTTACTGTTTTTTTCTACTTACCGAAAACCATCGTGGCACCTCTTTTAAATACTGTTCGTATTCGGCACCGAAGAGTCTCCGAAGATGTGGCTCTTCATAAAGAACAACAAAGAGATGGAATACAGTCCACATAATAAGGGCGTATATCAGCAAAGTGGTTGAGCAAAAAAACAATGACTCACCAATAAGTATGAGTACACCTCCAAGATACATGGGGTTTCGTGTAAATCTAAATATACGCTTTCTCACCAGCCTTTTCGGCGGATCTATCGGAGCAGGAGTGCCCTTTCCCTGACGGACAAAATCAGCAGCAGAAACAATATAAAACATAAGCCCTGCCACAATTGGCACAACACCTGAATACCTGAGGATGCCAAGGTGGAACCTGTAAATCTCATAACCGTAAGTCAGTAACAGATAGGGAATCGCTATCGTTACTGTTCCGGGTACGAGAAAAGAGAATACTATGGTCTTTATTGCTATCACAGGTAGATGGGGCATCAAATCTAAAATATAATCAAAACCTTCAGTGACTCACCTGCAGTGGCAACCAATCTGTATGCCTTGGCTGTGCTGTCAATGGAGAACCTGTGTGTAACCACATCAACTGCCCTCACGAGGCCCTTCTCTATTAGAGATAGCGCCTCCTGTGTATCATCAGGTCCGCAGGAATAACTGGTAGTAATGGTAATGTCTTTGAAATATAACCTGTTTGGATCGATCGTCAGGGCCTCATGAGGACGGGCCGGAGTAAAGAATACAACCGTACCGCCTGCAGAGACTGCCTCAAGCCCTTCCCTCATTGCCTCCACACTATTTGGACCAACTACAACCACATCGGCTCCTCGCCCACCGGTGATATCCATAATGGCATCAGAGAGGGTATTTTTGCTAACATCTATAGCCTGGTCTGCTCCAAGACGTTTTGCCATCGAGAGCCTGAAGGGGACCCTGTCAGCTCCAACCACATATCCAGCACCATAGTGTCTGGCAAGCATTACGTGGAGAATTCCCATAACTCCCAGACCTATTACAAGAACCGTATCCCCCTCCTTTATCCTGCTTCTTTTAAAAGATTTCACCACACAGGCAGTAGGTTCGACAAGGGTAGCATCCTCAAATGAAAGGGAGTCGGGAATCTTTAGGGTGTCATTCCTCAGGGTTAATTCATGAACCAGGACATACTCTGCAATCCCTCCCGGACTTATACCCATCTGTTTCCATTCAGGGCATTGCACATAGTCTCCTCTTTTACAGAACCGACAACCAAGACATGGTGCGTGGTGATGCACAAACACCCTGTCACCTGGCTTGAAAGAGTCCACCCCCATTCCAACTTTCACAATCTCTCCTGCCGGCTCATGTCCCAGAACAAGAGGGGCCTTTTTCTCTATGTACCAGGGCATCACATCACCGGTACAGATACCCGAGGCCCTGACACGCATAAGGGCCTCACCTGGACCAGGCTCAGGAACCGGTATCTCCTCCACTTTAATATCATCAAAACTGTAAAGCCTTGCAACCTTCATAAACTGTCGGTTTTAATCACATACTTTATTCCCTCTCCCTCTGAAAGCCTCTTGAAGACCTGCGAGATTTCGGAAAGATTGTATGTCCCGGATATCAGGGGGCTGAGATTAAGGGAGTTGGTAATCAAAAGATCCCTGGCCTCTTTTACATCCTTTGGGCTGTAATGAAAGGAACCAATAACTGTTAATTCATCATAATGAAGCCGGTCTGTAGGATATCGGACAGCTGTACCTGAGGGACAGCCACCAAAAAGTATCACCGTTGCACCTCTTCGGACAAACCTTAAAGTCTCCTCCCACACCTGAACCTGACCGGTACACTCCACCACAAGATCAAAACCAAAACCATCCGTAACCTCTTTCAGGGTCTGGTCCAGCCTCTCCGGAGATGTGGCTTTTGATGCACCGATCTGCTCTGCCACTTTAAGTCTCTCAATGTTACGGTCAGCTACCACGGTATATATTCCTTTGCTCCTTAACAGGGCTGTGTGCAGCAGACCTATGGCACCAGCACCTATCACCAGGGCATTTTCCACCTCTGAAATTAAAAATCTGTTGTACGGATGTACTACGCATGACAGCGGCTCTAATAAAGCTGCATACTCAAAAGAAAGGCCTTCAGGCTTTATAAAAAGATTCTCCTTCACAATGTGCCGGGGAATGAGGAGATACTCTGCATAGGCTCCAAGCACCTTTGTCTTCATGATATTCACGCAGAGATTAAAAAGGCCACGTCTGCAGTAGAAACATTCACGACATGGTGCACTGTGTACACCCATAACCTCATCACCACTTTTAAAACCTTCCACATCCTCGCCAACTTCGACAACGGTGCCGGCATATTCATGCCCGAATGGCCCTGGCATTGGAATCAGGGAATGTCCTCTCAGGTATGCCTTAAGGTCGGTTCCACAGGTCATGGCAGCCTTTACCTTAATGAGTACCTCTCCGGTGCCGGGCTGAGGAATGGAAACTTCACGAAGCTCTATTTTTTTAGGTTGAACAAGAGTGGCCTGAAGCATCAGATATCCATCCTACCACCAACGATCTGTCCCAATATAGCAGCAAAAACGAAAATCGGTATATACCGATAATCAAGATTAGACGAGACCCTTGCAAAAAAGATAACCGGGATGGGCAGATGAATGCAGAGGAACCATCTCAAGGAGTACTTTTTTGAACGTGCCCTCAACATACCAAAGGGAAGGTTCAACATATATGTAAACGAGAAAAGTCCTAAAATAAGTGCAAACTTTGCTAACATTTGTTATTATTATATTACAAACCCGGAGAGGGTGACAACTACAATGTAGTATTTGTTCTGACAGAAAAAAAATCAGGAGGATAAGATTATGGAGATTGGAAAGACCCTCAAGGAGAGCTTTATCATTGTAAAGGACAATACATCCATTATTGTTCCACCCATACTTGCTTCATTCCTTACCAATGTTATCGCCATAGTGATTGTCGGAAGCATAATTACAGGTGCGGTGGTAGGAGCAAAAATATCACCTGTAGCTGTAATGCTTTTCACTCTCATAGGCTTTCTCTTTCACTCATTTTCACAGGCCATAACCACCTCCATGGCTGACCAGGCCCTGAATGAGGGCCGATGTTCTCTGAAAAAAGGCTTCAGTACTGCTGTGTCCAGGCTTCCTTCGGTACTTGCAGCCGGCTTCATTCTCAGTATACTTTTCACTATCGGAATGATGCTCTTTGTTCTGCCGGGACTCCTGGTAGCATACCTCTTTATGTTTACCTTTGTGATAATAATAATCAAGGGGCATGGCAGCATTGAGGCCCTGAGGGAAAGCCTTACAGTAGTAAGGGCTAATCTTACGGATTCTCTCATGATTTTCATATCCATAGGAGGCACCGGTCTTGTACTCGGGATTGTCAGCAGAATATTTATGGCTGTGCCGCTGTTCGGACAGATTATAAATGCAATCTTAATGGGTGGATTTCTCTCCTTTGCCTCTGTTGTTCTTGTCAAAACCTATCGTGATTTTCAGGACTAAATGAAACGAAACAGGTTTATCATAGTAGGTCTGGGTAACATAGGACAGGCCCTACTCAGACTGCTTCCGAAAGATTACGAGTTAATCTGCATTGACAAAAATCCTGCCTCAGAAGAGCTGGCAAAGGCAATAAGAGATGATGTGAAGGTGATCATCGGAGATGCCACGAGCAGACTCGTACTTGAGGAGGCTGAGGTTGAGAATGTCGACGGAATCATAATCTCCACCACAACAGAGAAGGTTAACATAGAGGTTGCCCGACTGCTTCATGAAAACTTTGACACAAAAAGGGTTATCGGTGTTGGCATAACACCTGAAGGAATAGAAGCCTTCGAAGCCCTTGGCGTAGAGGTGGAGAACATATTTTCTGCAAGTGCAATAGGGATTAGAAACAGACTGGAGCAGAAAACCAGAACCACCCATTCCATAGGCATTGGTAAAAACGAGATCCTGGAGGTAGAGGTTCACCCCAGCAGCCGACTTGCAAACAAACCCATTGGTTTTCTTGCTCCCATAAGGTGGAGAATAGGGCTTATTTACAGAGACGACAATATTATCATTCCGAGAAAGGATACGGTTCTGAAACCAAAGGACAGGGTTATAATCCTTGGCGATCCGAATGTCCTGAAAACCGTGTCAGAAATTCTGACCTTCAGTTTCGAGCGTTTTCCCCTTGAATATGGCTCCGTTGCCCTTGCCTATCTTACGGGTTATGAAGAGGAGGAGTTTTTTGGTGAGATAGAATACGTACTCTCTGTTTTTCCGCTTCAAAAGATAGTTTTTATATTTTCTCAGAAGGCTGCTGAAAAAGAGGAGGAGATATTAGCATATTGCTCCAGATACAACCTTTCCAACAGAGAGATAAAAAGATCTTCTCTGCCACTACTGAGCGCTATTGAGGATACAATCAATTACGTAAAAGGTGACCAGGGCTTGATCTTTCTCTCCAAAAAGCACACCATAGCATTACCGGGGCTATCACTATTCGATTACAAAAGAAGGGACTTTTTGCAAAATATCGTATCCATGGTCTCATGTCCTGTGCTTCTCTGTGACGGCTCCTTTCCTTACGAAAGGATGGTGATACCCTCTGTAGAAGGAGTGAATACCGAACATGTGCTTGGAAGTGGGTTTGAGATAGCATCATCATTAAGCAGTGAGATAACAGCCCTTATTGTGGAACCATCAAAATATATAGCCTCTGATGAAGACTTCAGGAGATTCCAGGAACGAAAAAAGACGCTCTCTGCTGTTAGCCTCATGTACAAAACTCCATTGAAGACCGTCACTGTAAAAGGTAATCCGGTAAAGGCGGTAACCACCTCTTTAAAGGAGTTTCAACTACTGGTAATTGACACGGGCGAGGGAAAGCTCAGAAGATTCCCTGTCTCCCTCTTCTCTCCGGATATTGTGTGGAATATAATAAAAAGGTCCTCCATCTCAACCATGATTATACCTCCGATGGAGGAAGCACTATAGTAAGGTGACGGACCAGCTTTTCATAATGTTTTCCGTTGTTGGCGGTGCAGCAGTAGTGCCTTTTCTTGCCAGAAGATTACAAATCCCCTCGTCTGTATTGGAAATCATTTACGGAATACTACTTTTTCACACAATCATAAAAGACCAGCCTGACTGGTTCAGGCTTCTCAGGGAACTCGGCATAATTTACCTGATGTTTATTGCCGGAATGGAACTAGATCTTCACAATCTTAAAAGACAACGCAGAACTCTCTGGTATATTCTGATTCCACTACTTTCTCTTGTTTCCATGCCTTTCCTGTTTGTTTATATGGGTCTGTCCTATTACACCGGCATCACGGTGGCTGTGATTTCGGCAGGCATTGCCATTCCTATTCTGAAGGAGTATGAACTGATGGACACAAGTTTAGGAAGGGACATCGTTGGAATTGCCCTTTCCGGTGAGCTTCTATCCATCCTGGCTTTGACGGGACTGGACATTTACCATCGCTTCGGCATAAGATTAGAGGCACTCTGGGAGGGTGGCAAGCTTCTGGTGATGTTTGCCTTGGCAGGTCTGTTTTTGAGAATCCTTTACATCATTGCATGGTGGCACCCCGAAAGGGTGGAAAAGGTTATGGAGAGTGAAGATCCGGTTGAGGAAGGCATCAGGATTGTAATATCAATCGCCTTTGCAGGGGCCCTTATTGCATATCTATCAGGTGTGGAACCAATTCTGGGCTCTTTCCTTGTAGGAGTAATCTTCAGTTATGTCTTCAAAAGCAAAGGAAGGTTTGAAGAAAAGATTAACGCCGTCGGATTCGGATTCTTTATCCCCTTCTTCTTTATAGGTGTGGGATCAGACCTTGATCTCAACCTGTTTTTTGATCTGAAAAGACTGCTTCTTTCAGCGTTCTTCACATTAATGATCTTTGCAAGTAACATATTCCCTCTCCTCTTTGCCCGTCTCATGAGAATAAGCAACACAGAGGCCCTGGCAATTGCCCTGATTCTTTCAGCCCCGCTTTCACTGATGGTTGTAACCGGAACTCTTGGAATCAGAATGGGGGTCATTTCTCATGAGACATACAACTCCATCATCATCTCCGCACTTGTTGCAAGCATCACATACCCTACTGTCTTTCGGTTTCTGCAAAAAAGCCTCAGCCACGAAAATGAACAGGAAGGTTAGCTTCCGGATACATTGGTAGTAATACCCCCTGCTCTACTATGTTTTACTTTGTTTATCAGACAGTAGTGTCCCGGACCACCTCTGCATGAATTTCATTTTCCAGCATCCTTCCTTAGCGCCCGCTCCACAGTCCTTATGGCGCAGAACTCGCCACACATGCTGCAGACCTCAGACTCGGTGGGTGGCCTTTCGGCACGGTAACGTCTCACCTTTTCGGGATTAAAACTGTGCTTTATCTGGCCTTCCCAGTCGAGATTCTTTCTGCATCGTGCCATCTCATTATCCCTCTGAATGGCTCCCGGTATGCCTTTGGCTATATCAGCGGCATGGGCAGCAATCTTTGATGCAATAACACCCTCTTTAACATCTTCGAGATCCGGAAGCCTGATATGTTCTGCCGGTGTTACATAACAGAGAAAATCCGCACCAACCCATGCAGCCAAAGCTCCTCCTATTGCAGCAGCTATATGGTCGTATCCCATGGCAACATCCGTTACCAGGGGACCAAGCACATAAAAGGGGGCACCATTGCATAGCTCCTTCTCCATACGGATATTCAACTCAACCTGATGCAGAGGCACATGGCCAGGGCCTTCTATCATGCTCTGTACACCGGCCTGAAGCGCCCTCTGATGGAGTTCGCCAAGGGTGATCAGTTCCTGTACCTGCGCCCTGTCCGTAGCATCAGCAAGGCATCCAGGCCTCATACCGTCACCAAGGCTGAGGGTCATATCATAACGGTAGGCAATCTCAAGGAGTCTGTCATAATACTCATAAAGGGGGTTTTCCTTCTCATTGTAGATCATCCACTCAACAAGAAAGGCACCACCGCGGCTGACAACATCAAGCACCCTTCCCTCTTCTTTTAAATGCTCCACAGCCTTCATTGTTAGCCCCGAATGAACAGTAACAAAATCCACACCCTCTTTACCATGCTCTTCGATAACTGCAAAAAGCTCATCAACGGTCATTTTTACAATGCTTCCGTGGCGCTCAGCCGCCCTGAGGGCAGCCTCGTAAATAGGCACTGTACCGATAGGAATGGGAGATTTCCTGAGCATAAGGGCCCTGATGTCCTTTACAGGCCCACCTGTGGAAAGATCCATTACAGCATCCGCACCGTACTGGATTATCACATCCAGTTTTTCCATCTCCTCATCAAGGGATACCCTGTCCTTGGATGTGCCAATATTGGCATTAATCTTTGTTCTGATCCCGCGTCCAACGGCAATGGGCTCTATTTTGTGATTTCTGTTTCTCAAAATTACAGTAACGCCCTCTGCAATATCCCTGCTGAGGGTCTCTGGATTTACACCTTCCAGTTCTGCACACCGCAGAACCTCCTCTGTGATTTCTCCTTTTTTGGCATATTCAATTCTTGTCATTTTAATAACCTCACAATCTTTTTTGTTGATTCCTGAATATTATCAGAGCCCAGGATTGCTGAAATAAGGGCCACCCCATGGGCTCCTGCATCCAAAACCTCTGATACCTTATCCTTCTTTATGCCTCCGATGGCAAACACCGGAATCCTTATCTTCGAGGTAACCTCCCTCAATCTCTCAATTCCCTGGGGAGGGCCGTATTGTCTCTTTGAAGGGGTGTCATAAACGGGTCCGAAAGTGATAAAATCCGCACCTTCTGCCTCTGCCGTAGCAGCCTCCTTAATGTGATGCGTTGAAACACCTATCATCAATCCATTACCAACGATACGTCTCACAGCAGATACAGGCATCGAGGCACCCCCCAGATGCACTCCGTCTGCCTGTACCGCCATTGCCACATCCACCCTGTCGTTTATAAAAAGCCTTGCACCGAATGCTGATGTCAGCTCTCGTAGTTTATATGACATCTGTAATAGCTCCCTGACTGTCAGATCCTTCTCCCTCAGTTGCAGGGCCTTCACTCCGGCCCTCAGGGCCTCCTCTACTGCCTCATAAAAGGAGGTTTTCATAACTTTTCTGTCCGTAATCAGATAAAGAGCGAAATCTACCGACCTCATACAACAGTTTCAAGCCACAAAAAGAGGATATTCTCAAACAGAAAGGTTACTACAGCCAGAATCCAGAACACCCTCTCTATTGTTTTTGGTTTTACCTGCAGAACAGACAGTAAAGCCGCAAGAATAACAAACCAACCTATGGATATCCACTTAAGCCCCCATGGTGAAACCCATAACACCAGCAGGGATATAAATATACCCAGTCCCAGCAAGGGAATCCATAGATTCTTAAAATTTACCCTTTCCCGTAACCTTCTTACTCTCAGAGCTCCGATCATATATACCTGCCACCACGCACCCATAAAGAGAAACATTACCGCGTAACGATCGAATCTTGCCAGAGTCTCATCTCTTAAAGGAAAGGCATCTGTTTCAATAGCCCATATCGTGAGTATAAAAATAGCCGGCACAAGGGCCATAAAAATAAATCCGCAGAAATCCAATACATAAGACCCTAAGGGCACCTCCTCTTTTGCCTTCTTCTCATTCTTTGCATTCATGAAAAACTCCATACCCAAAATAACTGGCACGATTAAATATACCAGCTCCTGGTACCTGTACGCCTCCATCTGCCCTTTACCTCCCCTTAAAGTTTTGGAAATTCGGAAATCATTCAGGCAAATCAGTATCTGTCTTTTTGTACGCTTGCTTGTATCCCTGTATTTTTATATTAGCATCCCTTCCAGGGGACTACTTGCCGTGGCATAGAGCTTCTTCGGTATTCTGCCTGCCCTGTAAGCCAGCCGACCGGCTATAACGGCATGTTTCATAGCCTCTGCCATTGCAATCGGATCTTTGGCACCGGCAATGCCTGTGTTAATCAGCACTGCATCACAGCCGAGTTCCATCGCTATGGTAGCATCGGAGGCGGTTCCCACACCGGCATCAACAATTACTGGAATATCTACGGTCTCCAGAATTATTTTTATATTATAAGGATTTCTGATTCCCAGCCCCGACCCAATGGGAGCTCCAAGAGGCATCACTGCTGCAGCACCTGCATCCACCAACCTTTTGGCAATTATCGGATCGTCGTTTGTATAAGGAAAGACTATAAATCCCTCTTTTGCCAGAATCTCGGTTGCCTGTAAGAGACCGCAAACATCGGGAAAGAGCGTCTTTTCATCTCCGATCACTTCAAGTTTAACCATGTCGGAGACACCCGCTTCACGAGCAAGACGGGCATACCTCAGGGCATCCTCAACAGTATAGCAACCTGCAGTATTCGGAAGAATCTTGTATTTTTTTGGATCAACATAATCCAGTAGATTCGGTGATTTTCTGTCGAATATGTTCACCCTCCTTACTGCAACTGTTACCACATCTGTACCTGACGCCTCGATCGCCCTGGCAGTCTCTTCAAAATCCTTATACTTACCTGTACCTACCCATAGACGTGACTTAAACTCTATTCCTTTGATTACTAACCTGTCTTCCATACCCTCTCCTTTCTGTATTTCAAATAGTTTTCACAAACTCAACATCCTTCAACTCAAAACTTATCCTCCTCCCACAAAACTTACCACCTCGACAGAATCACCTTCATTAAGAAAGGTACACTCATAATCTGATTTCTTTATTATCTTAAGGTTAACCTCCACGGCTACCCTTTGCGGATGAATGTCCAGCTCCTCAAGGAGTTCCTTTACTGTTTTTGCTCCCTTTGTGTCGTATTCTTTGCCGTTCAATCTGATCTTCATAGTTATCAGAAAATAAATCTAAAATAAAAAAACCGTATCCCGGATGGAATACGGTTCCCTTCCCCTTCCCTACGCCGGCATTACCCGGATCAGGTTCAAAGGGTCCCCCACACTCATCTGTATCTAAAATCAATTACTTTAAAAAGATACTTCGTCTCCATGCTCTATACAGATGAGTACAGGGTTCTCAGGCAACCGCCTCCCCCAGGGAATACTTCAATCTGAAACAGACTTATGTTGTTCTTAAATCAAGTATAGATTATGCAAAAACAAATTGTCAAACAATCAGATTCCTTAACCTGTCTCCTAATCCCTTATATGACCTGTTTTTTAATACAAAGCCAGAAATTTAAAGGATTTAAAACTCCAATTACTTAAATTATTACTTTAAAT
>JALUAR010000184.1 GCA_027050975.1 Thermodesulfovibrio sp. | reverse complement strand
ATTATATACTATACCCATAGTAATTTTCGGAAAAGCGGGATAAGAATATTCGCATATTCTAATATATGGATATATAGATTACCTAAGTTACGCAGTGGGGTATGGTGGGGGACGGTCTCAAATAAAAAAGACTTGCATCTTCAAATCTGACGATGTATATTGCATGGGTAAGATGAGGGTCAGTCCGTTGGTGAAGGTGCTCATCTGCAACTTGGCCATCCCAATCGTAGAGGTCATCATCAATCGTATTGAGAGCAAAGTCAAAGACACGCCTAACGAATACGACGATATTGGGTTAGACGTAGTTAGGCAGGTTTTGCTATTCGTAAAAGTCTATCTATGTGAGGATAGCGACGAGGATGATGTATGAGCAAGAGGGCCAAGCGGGCTATAAAGTGGGTGCTGGTCATTCTCGGATACGCTCTGAGAATCATCAGCATCCTCAGGGTGCTGAAGCGATTGATTTAAAGGAGGTGTGACGATGGCAAGAGATCCGAGGGAGATAGCAGAGAAGTGGAGCCGTAGGCTAAGCGGTGCTACTGAAGACATAAGGCGGGGCGTTGAGGCTGTCACGGAGAACCCGGCCCAGAAGGCCAAGGCCAAAAAAGAGAAGATGAAGGCCCGTATCATAGAGGCAATTGATACGGGCAAGTGGGAGGCTGGCTTGGACAGAGTCAGCCTTGAAGACTGGAAGAGCAAGGTCCTTGAGAAGGGTCTCGCAAGACTTCCGCAAGGGGTTGAAGACGCCAGGAGCAAGATGGAGGACTTCATGGGACAGCTAATCCCATACGTTGAAAACGTGAAGAGGAAAATTGACGGCATGCCTGACAGGACCCTTGAAGACAGGATCCAGAGAGCAGTCGCATGGATCAGAGAAATGTCAAAGTTCAGGAAGCGTTAAGAGAGGTGAGGTGGAATGGCACTCAAAGAGCGTAATATGGTCCGGACTTTCTCCGGGACAGGCGATTATGAACTGCAAGCCAAAACCGGAGAGTCACTTCTCATCAAAGGCATATACGTAAGCTCGCCCGGCTCAGACTTCGCAAGTATCTATATTGACAAGACCACGGTCGGATTTTTCAGAGTAGGGGGAGCAAGGGGTAATCACCTTTTTTACCCGCTTCAGGATGAGCAACGTAACAAGAATCTGCTTGACATTCTCAGGGAGAGGGAAATCTTCATGGGCTTTCCGGTAGCAGAAGGACAGACGCTAATCATTAAGAACGTAGGCGCAACTAATGCAAAGTGCACGGTCGTATATGATAAGTATGACGCTGGCGACATAGACACGAAACAAGAGAACGGGACCGAGGCAGACTCATATGTGTTCATTAACTACGGACGCCCAAGCTCCGCTCCCACTTCTGCTGGTGATGTCCTGATAAACAGCTCCCAGAACCCTGCAGAATTTCCCGCCTTCCCCTTTGGGGTGGACGTGCCGGCACGGACAGAGATTGAGATTCTCGGCATTCTGGCAAGTGATGTGGGAAGGACGAGCGGGACCGGCGCCAACAAAGCAAACTCAACCTTCTTGAAGTTCATCAAGGAGAGGGTAGTCCTATTGGACGACAACAAGGACGGGATCATCATGACCGGCGCGTCGCCGACTTCAGACGGAGTGCAATACGGGACCGGGCAAAGCCTAATCGGCTACTACTCAGATATTGATCAGCGCTGGCCATACTTCTTTGAAGAGCCCCTAACCTTCGGAGCCGGTGAGGAGCTGAACGCCTACATCACAACAGCCGTCAGCGCCGGAAGTATGAACCTGACAGCCGAGGACCTTGAGATAGGACTCATCATGAGAGTCAGGAGGGCAGGCTGATGAGGTTTTACGCTTCAGAAACAATCACCGGAGTGGCTAATTCAACTGTCTATGGCAACGGGCTGACAAGCACGGAAGCAGAGCGCAAGAGCATAAAGCGGGTATGGATAATAACATCCGCACGGCAGGGCAACTATGCAGAACTCTGGATAGAAAAGGAAAGGGTCGCAAACGTTCACGATGACGTGCTAAGCCTAAATACCGATACGCCAAAATTTGAACTTCCGGTTGAGATTGAGTTGGAGATAGGAAAGACGCTTAAGCCGGCAATACGATGTGGGGGCACAGCGACTGACATAACGGTGGTCTATGAGTATGAGGTAGCTACATGAAGGATAGATACACGCTATATGACAGCGATTCAATAAAATGGAGGCTTATCAAAGACCATAATCTGATTAAGCAACAGATCAAGGTCCGTAAGGCACACAATATATTTGTAGGTGAGTTAAAAAAGCTTGAGAAGCAGATAGGTAAAAGGCTCAAGGCGGTGATAACAGAGGAGAACGCCGATAATGGCAGTTGAGCCTAAAGAGTTTTGGCAAAAACCAACAAAGAACTATAACACGGAAGACACATACGAACCCGAATATGTGCAGGAATTCTACATCACAAACATCATCCGCAGGGTTCTGGCACACCTTTTCGCAGAGGATGAAACTTCAGGAAACCCGGTCAGGCTCAAGGCAACAGCGGGGGGAATCCTAAAGGTATCCTCACTTCCAGCGGTTTTGGACACATACGAAGTATCCAAGCAAAGTGTCCCCGCCGGCGGTTCAGTGACAATCACCTTCACATCGGCAGTATCACGCGTGGAAATCTGGACATACGGAGCTGCGATGCAAATAGAGAAATCCACAGACGGGACAGTCTTCGGCGGTGTGATAGAGATACCGTCAGGTTCATACTACTCTTTTGACAGCACCACGCTCGCTGTCAGAGTCACGAACACAGACACGGCGAACGCTCAGGACATTCAAGTTGCGGGGTGGAGATAATGTTTACAAGATGGAAAATAACAGGAGATGTGCCTGATCAGGTAAGAGTTTTTACATCGCCAAGAACTTCTGTGGTAGTGCCAGCGGGGGCAAGTAATTTTAGAGTATTTGATTTATCAGTGGATATACCTAATCCGTATTTACATGAAGCAGATATAATGATACAGAATGATGTAGCCGATGGAACTCTTGGCGACAAATTAGCTATAACGATAGATGGAACTGAGTATGTATTACACGCAACAGGGCTAATATCGTATAGTGATTGGGGCGAAATAAAAGATTCTTTAGGTAGAACGATAGCAATAAATAACCAAGAGGTTGTCCACATGCCTTATCCCTTTGAAAAAGAAGTGGTTGATATAAACCAGACTACTTGGCTATCAATATATAGACTTAAGCTTAGAAGACCTATTCCATGTTCAAGATTATCGTTGTTATGTGATAACGCAGATACAAATAACGCTTATAACTATTATTTTTCATACTTTGTATTATTTACTTCTGGAAAAGGATAGGAGGGCAATAAAATGATTACGATTGAGACAATTCCTGCATTTAGTAATGTAGAGGTTATCTCATTATCTCAACTTGTTACTGTGCCTGCTAGTGCCACAGATTTTACATTATTTGATGTGTCGCCTAATACAGTTAATCCGTTGTGGACACATTTAGCTATTGGGTTGGATAATAGTAATTATAACTATGTTGGAACAGACCGTTTATATATTACAATTTTTGGGAATGAGTATATGCTATCTTCAAGGGTTGCAAATATAACAGGTTTACTAACAGATAGAGAAGGAAGGCTTGTAGATTCAGGAGGAACTGTTCAAAAAAGGGGATTTCACCTTTATGGCGGTTCGCAAGTTTATGCATTATTTGATGTATTTCTATTAAATAGAAATGATTCTACCTTTGACCAGAGTATACAGTTAATATTAAGACAGCCTACGCCCTTTGAACGTATAAGAATGATTGTAAATAATTCTGATACAGTAAATCCAAGAGCTGTCACTGTGGAAATATTTGGTATCGTGATACCAAGGTCATGAAAAATAGAGATAATCGTCCGAACCTTCCATATGAACTACAACGGAGAGCTGACGAGGTAAAAAGATGGCTATCGGTCCTCAGGGCATTAGAGGACGAACTGACATCCCGGCAGAGATACATAGAGGAAAAGCTAAAAAAGTGGGAAGAGTTCCAGAAGCTTAAAGAGCAGGAAAAAGAGCAGAGAACCTTTGAGGCTTGGGCGTGGATCCAGATTGCAAAGATCATAGTCCTTATCCGATCCGCAATGATACAGATGGCACAGATTGAACGTGACACCATAATAGAAACATTCGGAGTCAAGGAAGCAAGCGATTTTATTAAACCCGTTAAACTGGATCCGAAAACGTCAAACTGGGTAAGACAGATGATCCGGGATATTCCCAAATTCGTGGATTACCTTAACTGGCTCAATGACAAATACACTTATTATGTGCAGGTCATGCCCGGAAAACTATTACCGACAGGAAAGATATTCACAAAAGAGGACTTTGACAGGATATGGAAGGCTTATCATGACTTGAAAAAGTTAGAGCAGGCAGGATATTTATCAGAAGGAGGTGAATCATGACGCCAGAGTTTAGAATCAAGCTAAGCAAAGAACAAGAGCAACTGCTCAAAGAGATGGAGAAAGACATTCAGGCGATGAGAGCAGAGTCAGAGAGACTAAAGAGGCTCGGAGCCGACACAACACAGATTGACCAAATGCTTGAGGAAGCGGAGAGACTCAGAAAACAGCTGCTGGAAGAGTTTGGATCAGGTAGTTAAAGCCAATGGACTGGATCGGCGCCCTTATAACGATAATACTCGTTAAAGCACTTGAGCAGCACATCAAGGCGCTCATTGACTTCATGAAGTTCGTCCTTGAGACACTAAAAGAGTATTTACTTGACTTCCTGCCCCGGTTCATAGGGGCAATCTGGGAAAACAGATACATCATCCTTGCCTTTATTGTCGTTGCCATCATCATAGTCGTAGCACAGTTCATGATTGCCCCGTATTCGGCGGCGATCATGAACTGGATCCTCTCAAGCCCGACGCTAACAAAGCTATATATAGCCTTTCTTTACGTTAAGAACTGGCTACTGGCAACGTATAGAGTATGGTCGTTGAGGATAGCCCAGTGGATCGCCCCATACTGGATGAAGCTCAAGCCAATCGTAAACTTCATCACCAAATACATAGGCCTTGGTATTACATACCTGAAGTCATTTATACAGTGGATAAGAACATCAATACTCGGTAAGCTCATCGGGATAATCGGAAAATCAGCCGAGGTCATATTTACCTTTGTGGTGATTTCTGATATTGTCAAGGACCTGCGGGACGGCAAAGTGGCCAAGGCGGTGTGGACAGCAATCAAGGCCCTAGACGAGAAATTCACCCGGTTGATAGAACAGACTGCCGAGAGTATAGAGAAGATGGTCGCACAGGTTCAGAGAGAAATCACCGATATGATTGATATGGTCCAATACGACGTAAAGGTCGTGGACTCTAAGGCTTCATACCTTGAGCGTGCCTTTGGGAAGATGTATGAGGCCTTCGGCGTCCAGCTATTTGGCGACCTTGAGCGTGAAATAGACCGCTTCCGAAACGGTGTGCTTAGAACAGTATCAGACGACCTGAAAAAGGCGGACAGCTGGATACAGCACAAATTCAGGCTACTGAGAGATCCGATATACGAATTCCTGAAGCTCAACTACACGGTTGAAAAGCTATTCCGTGAAGAGCGCTGGCTTGCCGAGGCATTCGCCTATAACCCATACCGGGAAGGACTGATCAGGTATCAACAAAGATACATCGGGGGGATCGCCGTGCCCCCGGAAATCGCAAAGGTGATCCTCGGACGGTGAGGTAACATGGCCGAACAGCCGGGCCTGAGAGAGAAAATTTCAAAAACATTTGAAGAGCTTTTACAGATAATTGAGGACCATGTCACAGTTGAGGAACACCCCGTTTACGGTGAAATCATCACAATCAAACCATCCGCAAGGGAAAAGCTTGAGGCAGTCGGAGAGGACGTCAAAAAAGAGACGGAGAACATTCGAGAAAAGATAAAAAAAGAGATAGGCGACGCCTTCGCCGACCTTATCAAGGGCTTGGTGGACGCTATCTTAAATACCTTCGTCCTTGCGTCCTTTTCAATCGGCTACGCCCTCGGTGGCTTTGGTCTTGGTCAGGAAATAGGAACACGACTGGCACGCAAGAGATGGCTGGAATCCACAGGTGACCCAAACCTGATCATCCCTTCCCTTAACGACATACTGTTTTTAACCCTTCGTGGCCACCTTCCGGAAGAGCGGGGCGCCGAGCTTGCCAAAGAGTGGGGAATATCGCCTTACTGGTGGGATCTGCTCAAGTGGACACAAAAAGCAATCGTCAGCCCATCGGAGATAAGGGAGCTATACCGACGCAAATTCATAGATACAAAGACGGCCTTTGACCTTCTGAAACTTCACGGATATGACCACGTTCACGCTTCCCTGTTACTCGGCCTGTCATATCGCCGTCTGGATCCATCCACGGCAATAGGCGCATGGCTGAGGGGCTTCATATCAGAGAAAGACCTTGACCTTTACCTTGAGGCGGAGGGCTTCCTTGACTCAGATAGAGAAGTCCTCAAGCGCATGGCATTTGTTATACCCTCCGTTACCGACCTTATACGGATGGCAGTCCGTGAAGCCTTCAACCCCGAAGCCATCCGCACCTTCCAGCTTGACCAAGACTATCCGGAAGAGCTAACCCAGTGGGCGGAAGCTCAGGGTCTGTCCAAAGACTGGGCAATGAAATACTGGATTGCGCACTGGGAGCTGCCATCCCTGACACAGGGATTCGAAATGCTACACAGGACCACGAAGGAGCCCCTTGAGCCGAATGCGGATCCTGTCACATCCCCTTGGGGAGAAACCCGCTACACCGTCATAGGTCAGGAGACTCTGAGAATGCTCATGAGGGCGCAGGACATATCCCCATTCTGGCGCCCATTGCTTGAGCAAATTTCATACCTTCCCCTAACCCGGGTTGATGTCAGGCGGGCTTACGATTTGGGCATTCTCACCGAGAGCGACGTCTATTTCGCCTATCGGGACATAGGCTACAACGACCAGAACGCACGGATACTCACCGAGTTTACCATCCTTCAGACCATAGCTGAGGAAAGAAATCGGGTCAGGAATGAACTCATAGAACTCTACGAACTCGGAACGCTGACCCGTGATGAGCTGAGAGAAAACCTGAAGTCGCTCAAATACGCAGACAGGGTGATTGATTTCCTTGTCGCCTTTGCAGAATACAGGAAAACTCGTAAACACATTGAGCGACTTCTGCGGAGATATAAGGCCGAGTATCTCAGGGGTGATATATCAGATAGCGAACTTCATGACAGGCTCGTGAGACTCGGACTTGAGACCGAGGATGTGCTCAGGATACAGGAAGAGTGGCAGGCAGAGAAGATCGCCCGTGAGAGGACCCTCACCAAGGCAGACATCAGAACGGCACTGGCAAAAAGGATCATCACCGAGGATCAGGCAAGAGACAAGCTTGAAAGGCTCGGCTACTCTGAGGAAGATATTGATATACTGATTCGTATGTGGAGGGCGTGATGGAGCCGGGGAAAAGACTCAAGGAGAAGATCAGGGAGATGGCGAAGGTCAGCGAAAAGCTGACAGAGGGCGTGAGGAAGGCGACACAGCCACCGCAGGGTAAAAAGAAAGGGGGTCAAAAGCGTGGATCCGGTCCTTGAGGGAATTCTTCAGACAATCGGGATAGTGCTTATACTGTCAATATTGCTACTACCGCTCATTGCGGTATATGATAGGAGCTGAGATGATATTGAACAGCCACGTTTTAGATGGCCTGACCGACGAGTTCAAGAGATATGTCCTTGAGTTTGCAGATTATATGGACCGAACTTACGGCGTGGATCTGCTCATCAGCTCGGCATACAGAAGCCCGGAAGGTAATAAAAGGGTAGGTGGCGTCCGGGGATCGGCTCACACTAAGGGCATGGCGGTTGACATCGCCGTGAGCGGAGGCAAAGAGCGCTTTTTGGTTGTGAAAGGCGCTCTGGAATTTGGCTTCAAGCGAATCGGCGTAGGTCACCGCCATGTCCACCTTGATATGGACCTATCAAAGCCTTTCCCTACTATATTTCCCGATGTGGAAAAAGGGACTTGACACCGTCGGGGGTCTGTATATCATATTAGTATGCCAGCAAAGAAGAGACTACCGGCGCCGTCCGGGCCATACAAAATCAGGCCCGATGGGTTGAATATTGACTTTTGGGCCGGATTGATTGAAGTCCTCCACTTATCGGTCAAAGAACTCGGATACCCGAACCTGATTCAAGTTACGCTCCCAAACGGGATACAGGCGACATTACTTAACCAATACGCCCACGCCTTTAGACTTGAGATCAAAGACATATATCGCCGTGACATAGCCCCGCTTATTTTTGACCTTCCAAATAAAACTGAGGAGGTGAGTAACCATGACAAAGGCAATGAGGGCGAAGCTGAGGAAAAAGCAGGCTGAGCTCGGCGCCCACCACACAGCCCTTACGATGATAATATCACGTATGTATGAGACAGACAGAAAGATATTGGAAACAAGGCAGGAGCTTGAGCTGTTATTACCAGTTGCCGACACACTCAAGACAAAAATGAGGAAGTTGCACGCCCCCACAGTTGAGATGATGTGTTTGAGGAAACACACGATCCTAACAATCACTGCATTAAATAATCTAAGAGACGCTCTAAGGGAAGCTGAGATGAGGCTTAAAGAAGTAAGGATGGTGGTAGCCAACGAGCTTGCGAATGTAGAGAGACGCCTAACGGAGGACTCCTAAATGATCATCCCTTCCAGAACGCGTGAACTCTGGGATGACGAAGCCTTTATTAATGAAGTCCAAGACATCATCGCCGAAATCGCCCCAAAGGACGAGCCAACGGTTGAAAAGCTAATATTCATAGCCAATTTCTTCGGCGACGAGTATGAGAAGGCGCTCGTCGCCGTTTACCACCTTGCAGTCACCCAAGCGCTCTTGGCTCATGAAGCCTTGAGTCAGCTTGAGAAATCCCCGGAGGAAGGTCGGCATGAAGGAAAGGCAAAAGATAAGCAGGTGGAGAGAAAAAAAAGAAAGGGAGAGGGAGGCAAAAAGACTGAGGAGCTACATCAGCCAAAAGATGAGGGAGCACTTCAGCCCAGAGGAGATTGAGATTATACTTGACTTCGCCCGCTATTACCCGTTTTGGTGGGGCGACGACGCTTCAGAATTCACGATCAAGCGACTCTATGAGCTCGCCACATCAGTGACGAAGTTAGACCAGCTTAGGAAGACATACTGATGGCAAGACGTCGCCCGGCGCCATATACGTGGTGGTGGAGCTGGATCAAGGAGGGACTTAAAGCCGGTATGTCTGGAAATCAGATCCTCCGCCTTGCTCAAGAGCAGGGATTCGGGATCAGGCGTAAGACCTTTTTCCAGATCATGCGAGAGGTCCTTGCGTCAGAGGCATGGAGGGAAATAGTCGCCCCAATACCCTTTGACCAGAAGATCCCCATCCGGCTGATCCCCCGAACAGGAATGAAGCTACCCGCACGATTTCAATATGTCGTGAGAGCAGTATTCCAAGGCATAGAGATGAAGTGGTCCGTTCATTCTGATATCCCGCTGTCAAAGGCTGAGATACTTGACCTTGGCACACAGATCGCATCTGCCCGATACGGGATCGCATTACTTCCGGAAGAGATGGAAGTTATTTACGCCCGGAGGCGGTCATGAAATTTCAACGCCGGAAGCGGTTTATCCCTAAGCTAAAATCTCTGAGCCTTCCATACATATTCATTGTCCTTGAGCCGGTTGTCACAAGAGAGAGGAAGGACGAAAAAACCATATACGAGCATTTTAGGGGTTGCTGGGTCTTGTATGTCCGCCGGGATAGAAAGCCTGTGCTCAGGCTCGTGAAGTCAAAAAACGACTTAGCCCTTGAAGTTATGAACCGTGTGTCACGGGGTAAAACGGTATATGTCTTTGGTCATAACCTGTATAGGATTTTCCAGATAACGGGCTTGATATACCAATTACAAAAGCGAAGCTGGCGGGTCAGAGCGATACTTGACACACGGGGCGACGGGCTCATTGTCAGAATGACAAAAGAACGCCGTCGCTTGTTATTCATTGACCTGCTTAATTACTACCAAGGGCAACTCAAAGAGATCCGTGAGATGTTCGTCAGGACGACCGATTTCCCCGACCAGGCGGAAGGTCCAAAAAACCCCCTTGAGCGACAAGCATTAGAGAGGCTCAAAATTGCATATTCGGGGATCTACACCCTACTGAAAATGCTCGCTCAGGAAAGATTGTCTAAATGGGGCTTCACGCTTTCGGGCATAGCATACAACGCTTGGAGATACAGGTTTATGGAGCGTCAGGTTGAAGTCCACGCCGACCCGGAAATTGACGAGCTTGAATATATGGCATATTACGGCGGGAGGACTGAATGTTACAGAATCGGTGAAATACCCGGCAAAGCGTATAAGCTTGACGTCAATTCACTTTACCCCTATATCATGGCCACCCGGAAATTACCGGTTAGGCTCGCCAACAAATACAGCAACCTTACGGTGAGTGAACTCGCACAGTTCATTAAAAGGGGCTTCCTTGCCGTTGCGGAGGTTGATATTGAGACCAATGAACCGTTATACCCTTATATCCACGGCGATCAACTGACCTTCCCCATCGGCAGATTCAAAACTGCCTTATGCACCCCGGAGCTTGCCCTTGCAATAGAACGGGGGCATATTCGGAAGGTTCACCGGTGCGCCATCTACTTTGGGGGCGTATTGTTTAGCCAATACGTGAACTACTTTTACTCAAAGAAGCAGGAAGCCAAGGAGGGCGGTCTGACGCCGAAGTATTACTTTTTCAAGGATATGCTCAACTCCCTGTATGGTAAATTTGCCCAGCGCCGGAGGGAGAAGGTTTACGAGTTCGAGGATGACATAGTGAGATTTGAGCGCCGGCAGGGGATCCTCAACCATGAAGTGGTAGATGAAATACAGCTCGGAAAACAGGTCATCGGGGTCCAGAAGAAAAAGGATCCTCACCCCAACGCCTTCATAGCCATCAGCGCTCATATCACATCATACGGAAGAGTAGAGCTATTGAAGCTCATTGAAGAGGCTGGCTGGGAAAATACATATTACGTTGATACGGACTGCCTATTTACCAACGAAGCTGGTCTAAAGCGTCTATCTTATCTGATAGACCCCTACGAACTCGGAAAGCTGAAGCTTGAAGGCGAAGGATCACTTTACATCATCACAGGGAAAGCGTATTACTTCGGTGACCGGAGAGTTATCGCCGGCATACCTAACCACGCCAAAGAGGTAGAGCGTCAGACGTATGAATATTGGAGGCTTGTTACGCAGACAAAGGGAGGACTATCACAGCCACAGGCCGGCGCAAAGTGGGTCAAGGTCAAGGTTCAGCTCAAGCCTATATATACCAAGCGTGTAGTGCATGAGGATGGCTCAACATCGCCATTAGCCGTTGGGGTCGGCCATGCAGAAGCCACACAAGGTTAACCTGAATAACAGGACGTATATCGCCATAGGTCGTTATATTGGTCAGCGTCGCTTTCATATACCGCTCTGTGGTCGTGACATGACAGAAGCCGAGATAATACGATGGCTCGGCGACTTGGGGGCGTCATGGGCCGAGGTTATATTTGACGACGGCGCCTATCTCTGTATTGATGAGATTTCTTACTTGAAAGTCATTTATTACTCATCACCTACATATTAGAATATCGTAATATCCCTATAACGCCTGTCC
>JALUAR010000183.1:2693-11719 GCA_027050975.1 Thermodesulfovibrio sp. | reverse complement strand
GATTTCGTTCAGTTGTGCATTTTCCACTGCATCACTGGAGGCAGTGGAATTTTCTTCGACAGCAATCACCTCGCGTACGTGAGCTGCAGCAGGTATGCTGAAGTTACCGGCACCGGAGTACAGATCTATAACCCTTTCCGAACCGATTGTACGTACAAACTCTGTCACAATTGCCACCACCTTTCTGTTAAGCAACCAGTTCGATTGGAAGAAAGTCCCTGCCGATACACAATACAGATACCCTTCCTCATCACTCAATTTCAGGGAAAGACAGGTTCTGTCCGCTCCGTAGAGATGCTCTCCATGAAAAGCAATCCCCGAGATTCCGGCCTTTTTTGCAAATCCTATCAGGGACTCCCTGTCTATGCCTTCTCCGAAAACAGAGGCAACAATAACATCACCACTATGAAGATGTATCTCTCGAACTCCCTGAGGGATTGTCTGGGATTTTAGCCTCTTGATTATGTTATTCAGTTCCGGACTCAGCAGAAGACATTCTTCAAACTCCACAACATCATGGGAAAGGGGGCGATAAAATCCTATTTTTCCCTCTTTTGAGACTTTTATCTGGGCCCTTTTACGATAATGCCAGGGCTCCCCATAAAGAGGTGCATCTAACTGTACCTCCATCCTGGCAATACGCTTGAGACAGTCAAGAATAATCTCTTCTTTTATTCTGACCTGTCTCTCATAGTTTATCATCTGGTAGTGACATCCTCCGCAGAGCCCGAAAACAGGACATGCCGGTACAACTCTGTCAGGAGAGGCCTCTATGACCCTTTTGACACGGGCAATTCTATAGTTCTTCTTCTTTTCAACTATCTCTGCCTCTACAACCTCTCCGGGAATGGCTCCCTCGACAAAAACCACACCGTCATCCCTGCCAAGGGTATAACCGCCGTAAAGGGGAATAACAGTCTCTATATTCATGATTACTTCTTCAGCAGCCTCCTTATGGTCTCTTTCAACTCTGTTGTGTCAGATGATTTTACCACATAGGCCTCAGAGGCCCAAACAGCAAAGTCATCCCTGTAGTCATATGCCGTTGACATGACTATCGGAACCCTCGGCCTCTTCTCCTTCATCTTCCTCAGCACCTGGATGCCATCCATATCAGGCATAAGAATATCCAGTGTTACAAGGTCGAACTCCTGTTCATCGAACAGCTTCAGGGCTTCCTGACCTGATGAAGCAACCACCACCTCGTATCCTTCATCCTCAAGCTCCTCCTTGTAAAGCATCCTGATGGCTGGGTCATCATCAACAACCAGAATTTTCATCCTGCACCCCCTTTAAATTCATTGTTATTGTGCAAATAAATTGACCAGTCCTGAAACAAAAAGGCAGTCTATATATTATAACTCGAAGCAATCTTCTAAGTAATTCTGATGAAATGCATCATTGACCGTCAGATTCAAGTAACATCTGCTGGTGGCTCGGCAAGTGGCAGATATATCCTGAAGGTGGTCCCCTTACCTGGTTGACTCTCAACCTCTATTCTTCCATTGTGTTCCTCTATGATCCTGTGAGTTATGGCCAGTCCAAGACCTGTGCCTTCAATCTTTGTTGTGAAAAAGGGATCGAATATGTAGGGGAGGTCCTTTTCACTGATACCGGGACCTGTGTCCTGCACCTCTATAACACATTGATCATCCTGACGGTAGGTTTTGATCATCAGTTTCCCTCCGCTGTCCAGCACCTGAAGGGCATTGTTGACAATATTTATCAATGCCTCTTTGAATCTGTTAGGATCAACATTCAGCGGAATGGACTCTTTCAGATCTGTCTCAACGGTTATTCCTTTCTTTTTTGTCTCCTGTGAAAAAAGTTCAAGGGTATCATTAATGATCTTTACACCATCGGTGTACTCCTTCTTCAGGCGGGCCTCTCTGACAAAACTGAGTATCTCCCGCAGTATATTCTCAAGCCTGTGCACCTCTTTCGTGATTATTGTTGCATACTCTTTAAGCTGTCCGTCGAGCTTCTTCTCCAGTCTTCTTGAAAATCCTCCGATTGATACAAGGGGATTGCGTATCTCATGGGCCACCTTTGCTGCAACCTCACCAAGAGCAGCCATACGTTCGGACATGGCAAGCTTCTCCCTTAGCTTCTTTAGCTCGGTAATATCCCTCACAATATGAACTGTACCCAGAAAATTACCGGAAGAGTCAAAAAGAGGAGATGTTGATGTAAGAAAGGTTCCGCCTCTGTAAGGGTCTTCAAACTCCTCAATATATGCCTTCTGTGTCTGCACTGTTTTATGATGGGGACACTTCTCATATGGGTGATCCGTTCCGTGAAAGATCTCGTAACATTTCTTGCCAACTATCTCATTCTCAGGTCTGCCTATCTTCTCGACAACCGCCTTATTTATGTTCCTGATGGTATAGTCCTCTGTAGTGATGTAAAGTAGATCGGAGATGGACTGAAATATATTTTCAAGCTCTGCCTCTGCAAGCTTTACCTTCTCGAAAAGCCGTGCACTCTCTACTGCAGAGGCCACCTGATCGGCAAAACCGGACAGGAACCTCATATCCTCTTCCGTAATCGGCTTACGATTGAAGTAGTTATCAACCCAGATGGCACCTATGACCTTATCCCTGGCAATCAGAGGTACTATGGCATAAGCCTCAGAGCCGAGCTGCTGTATTATGATTGGATCAGACATTGGATCAGACTTCGTATCAGTTACAATCATACCCTTCTTCTGCTTCACAGCCTTTGCAAGAGCAGTTTCGGAGTTGAGATCTATCTCTATGCCAGTACTCAAACGATCCAGGAAAGAGTCTTTTCTCAAAGGACCTGTTTCAATATCCTTCAAGATCTCAGAAAGGGTCTTTTTCTCAATGGAGAGCTTTTCCCAGACCTGCCATGCCTCCTCCGGAGAGGCAGGCCCGACACCCATCACACCCTTAAGGGTATTCTTTTCCTCATCAACCAGAAAGAGTATGGCTCTGTTAAAGCCCAGGCCGTCACTCATGGTAACTGCAGTAAGAACCATCCTCAGGAGACGATCCAACTCCAGGGTACCCCTCATTGCCGAGCTTATAAAGAACAGACGGGACAGTTCCTGGTTTCTTCTAATCAACTCCTTCTCAACCTTCTTCTTCTCCGAGATATCTCTTGATATACCACTAATGCCTATAATGTCTCCGGAGGCATCCTTTATTGGAGAAAGGGTCAGACTAACCTCAATTATGGTACCGTCTTTTCTCTTTCTTACAGTCTCTATGTCCTTTATAGTTTCTCCCTTTTTGATACGCTCTATGTACTGACGCTCTGTCTCGTAAAGAAAATCAGGCACAAATGGAAGGAACTTACCGATAGCCTCCTCTTCGGTAAAGCCGTAGATCCTCTCTGCGCCTTTGTTCCATGATGTAACTATCCCGTCCAGGTCTGTAGTGATAATGGCATCTGCTGAGTTGTCAATTATACTTTCAAGATAGTCCTTGGTCTGTGCCACCTCTTTGTAAAGCGAAAGTATCTCCTCCTGATAGAGGACTCTGTCCGTTATATCCTGTATAAGTACAACAGCCTCAACCACTTTGCCTTCCTCATCCTTTACAGGATAGGAGCTCAGCTCCGCATAGTTGGCTCCCCTGTTCTGTGTAATCACATTAATATCCCCGGTTTCAAAGGTGAGTTTGGCAACACAGTGAGGACAGAACCCTCCTTTTGCATGAAAGAGCTCCAGAGCACTTGAACCGATTATATCCTTTGCCTCCATTCCCAGAAGATCTTCCACAAACCTGTTCACGGAAAGCACTTTGTACTCCCTGTCTAGAGAGACTATGCCGCTTTGAACGCTCTCAAAGACTATATCCAGACGCTTCTTTGCCTCCAGTGCCTCCTGCTCTTTCTGTACCTGAAGTTCAAAAAGTCTTGCCTTTTCAATGGCCAGTGATATAATAGAGGCAAACCCTTCTGTTGTCATCAGGTCATCATGGCTGAATGCCGTTATTTCTCCGTCGGGAGCCTTCTTATCATAAAGCCCGATCGTACCAATAACTTCATCGCCTATCTTCAGGGGCACACACACAACAGACTTTACCCTCAGGTAAGGCACCCTTACATCTGCCGGCATCTCTCTGACATCCTGCACAAGCAGCGGAGAACCTGTCTGTGCAACCCTGCCGGCTACACCTTCGCCAACCTTTAATTTCATCTCTTCCACGGCATCTACAGGCACACCGTAGCAAGACTTGATTACCAGTTCATTATCCTCTTTTAAACGTATAATACAGCCTGTTGCATTTATAAGATGTGTTACCTCTTTGGCAACCTTGTCAAGAAGTTCGTTAAGATCAAGCACAGTGGTCAGCGCGCTGGAAAGCTGATAAAAAAGGGTAATCTTATGTAATTGTGTTATCGTAGAGGTATATAGTTCCACATTTTTTATTACGGTACTTATTGTGTTAGCCAGGATATCGGCAAGATGCAGTTCATGCTCCTCAAATTCACGCTCCTTCTCCGTTGCAAAGACCAGCAAACCAGCGCACAGACCATCCTTGATAATAGGAATTATTACGAGAGAGCCTACAGTGCGAGTAAGAAAAGGTATCTCTTCAGGCTTGGGAAACTTCTTCAATATAACCGACATCTCCTTAAGGAGACCCACACATAATCTCTCATCTTCCGGTACAAACTGAGTGGCATAGACCCTGTTATCCCTATTGATTGCCCTGAGATGAAACTTCTGCGTCTCTGTATTGAGAAGATATATGCCCACATAGTCTATACTCATTCTTTCCGAGAGGGTCTGAGCAATCATATAGAGAGAGTCCTCAAGCTGTAATGTGGAGCTGGCTATCTGGGTAATCTCGTACAGGAGTTCACGCTCTTGAAGTCTTCTTTTGATATCATCCTCTGTCTTTTTCAGTCTTTTCAGGACCTCGGAAAAACGTTTTGCAAGTACTCCGAACTCATCCGAGCGCTCAAAACCTGTTATGTCCTCGGCTTCGCCCTTGCTTATTTTTTCTGTTATATCAAGAAGGGCCTTAAAAGGGCTGTCAATTGATCGAGTAATAAGAAGAACGAGAAAGATTACGGAAAAGAGGGTAAGGAGAAGAATAATTGAAACATAACCTGTAATTGTTGTCTTGAGTTGCTCCGAACCGGTCATGATCCGTTCCACATCTTTTATCGAATCCGTCTCCATCTCTTCTATTGCCGAAAGAACAGCCACCTCGCGATCATCAAATTCGTTTAAGAGATAGAAGACATCGATATTTCCACTGGGTTTTTCATAAGAGAGTATGTCCTCTGCAGTGGATTTCAGTGCCTGGAACTTCTTACCAACTTCATTAAGTTTTTCCCTCTCAGCAATATACTGGTCAACATTTCCGAATGCCTTATATACCCTGGCAAGATCCTTGTCGTAATTTCTCAGGAACTTTTTATCCTCTGTAAAGACCCAGTCTTTGATATTATTTGCATAAACAAGAATTGCCTTTTTCAGTTCCTCCTGAAGAGCGTAACGTTCGGATACACCCTTAAGGAGTTCGAGGTTATCCGTTACCCTGCTCATCACATACATACTACCAGCACCGAAAAGAGCAACTATCAGGATAAATACTATGAGGAATATGAACAGTTTAACCCTTATGTTCATTCTTCCTCCGGAGAATTGCCTCCTGATAAAGCTGCAGATAGCGTCGTGCAGACTGTCGCCATGAAAAATCCTTGTTCATCCCTCTCCTTTGAAGCCTGTGCCAGCGTCTCTTTATGCAATACACTGTAAGAGCCCTCTTTAGTGACTCATGAAAGGTTGAGTAGTTATGTTCGTCAAAGAGAAAGCCTGTGCCAGTATCGGTAAGGCCGTTGTAATCCTCTATGGTGTCGGAAAGGCCGCCTGTATTCCTTGCCACCGGCACGGTGCCATAGCGCAGACCTATAAGCTGCACCAGGCCGCATGGTTCATACCTGGAAGGCATAACCAGCATATCTGCACCGGCATAAATGGCATGGGCAAGGGTATCATCAAATCTAAGGCTCAGGAACATCTGCTGGGGCCACTGACTGGATTTTTTCTGTAACTCTGCCATTATATCCGACTCTCCTTCACCAAGCAGTACAACTGCACAACCATACTGAAAGAGACTATCCAGTACCTGCAAAATTAGATCTATACCTTTTTGAAAAGCCAGTCTTCCCACATAGGCTATTATAGGCGCACCTCTTCTAAAACTCAGGTTACACCTTTTTATAAGATCCAATTTACACAGGGCCTTGCCCCTGAGGTCATCAGCCGAATAATTAGCATATATCAGTTTATCCCTCTCAGGGGACCATTCGTTATAATCTATACCGTTTAAAACACCAAAGAGGGCATCCCTTCTTTTTCGGAGGAGGCCGTCAAGACCAAATCCATACTCGGCAGTAGTGATCTCCTCTGCATAATGCTTACTTACGGTGGTTATGATATCCGAAAAAATGATTCCTGCCTTAAGAAGATTCACCTTACCATAGAATTCTATTCCCTCGGGTGTAAAAAACTCCTTACTTACACCGATTGTTTTTAATGACTCCGGGGGGAATAACCCCTGATACCCGAGGTTATGGATGGTAAACAGTATTGATGTAGTACGAAAGAAGGCATCATTTTTGTGAATGGTTTTAAGATAAAGAGGTATCAGCGCAGTCTGCCAATCATTCAGATGGATTACATCAGGACGGAACTCAAGAAGTTTACAGGCCATAAGCACAGCCCTTGAAAAAAAGGCAAATCTAATATCGTTGTCCTGATAGTCCCCCTCACGTCCTCCGTATATACCTTCTCGACCAAACAGGAGTTCATTATCTATAAAAAATGTCTTGTTGTGACGATAGATGCCTGCTTTGAATCTCCTGTCATTGATCTTAACCTCGAAATTAATTCCCGTATCTATTATCCCTTCATTTTTTATAAGCTTCTTGTAAAAGGGCAGCATTAACACAACGTCAAGCCCCATCTCTGTGGTCTCCCTGAAAAGGGCTCCCACCACATCAGCCAATCCTCCTGTCTTGCAATAGGGAACAGCCTCCGTTGCAACAATAAGAACCTTCATATTTCGACTTCTCTCATATATCTCGCTGCCACTTCAGGTGGTGTGGGATTGATATAAAAACCGGACCCCCATTCAAACCCCGCTATTTTGGTCAGTTTTGGCATGAATTCTATATGCCAGTGATAGTACTCATTCTCCTCGTCGGAGAAGGGAGATGTATGAAGTATGAAATTGTATGGTGGTACATCAAGGAGTTTGTCTGCCTGCTTGAGTATCCTCTGAAGAATCTCCGCCAGAAGTCCGAAGCTATCATCAATTGGTTGAAAATATGACTCATGCCTTTTTGGAAGAATCCATGTCTCAAAAGGTGCCCTGGGGGCATAGGGAGCTATGGCCAGATAGTGCTCATTCTCGCACACCACCCTTTTGCCATCCTCCAGCTCCTGTTGTATTACATCACAAAATATGCAACGCTCCTTCATGTCATAGTATCTTCTTGATGAATCCAGCTCCTCCCTGACCAGTTTCGGAACAATGGGAAGGGCGATAAGCTGACTATGGGTATGTTCAAGGGATGCACCTGCTGCTTCACCTTCGTTCTTGAAGACCAGAACATATTTAAGCCTTGGATCGTTTTTCAGATCCCTTATTCTTTTATAGTATGCCCAAAGCACATCCTCAACACCCTTTCTTGGCATGGTTGATAAGGAACTGAAGTGATCGGGCGTCTCTATAATAACCTCATGAGCACCCACACCTGACATCCTGTCGTATATCCCCTCTCCCATCTTCTCAAGTTCACCGTGTATCTGCAGGGCAGGAAATTTATTTGGCACAACTCGCAATGTCCAGTCAGAAGAGTTAGGGTCTCCCGGACTGGATCTGAAAGACATTATCTCTTCAGGAGTAGTATACTCGTTGCCAGGACAAAAAGGACAGAATCCGGCAACCCTTCTTTTGTGCGATGGAGAGGCAAAATCAGAGGGCCTTTTTCCCCTCTCAACAGAAATTATCACCCATCTTCCCACTATCGGATCCTTTCTAAGTTCTGGCATAAAGACCTCCTCTGTCTATCAGCATAGATATATTTTACTAAATTGTATGATTATTGTATAGATTATCAGAACAGGAAACGATAACATTCCTTCAGGGTTTCACCCTTTTGCCCATTAGCTGACCACAAGCACCTGATATGTCCGCCCCCTTACTCTTTCTAATAAGGGCTGTCATTCCGCTCAAAAGAAGGATCTTCTGAAATCGCAAGACCCTTTCCTCTTCGGATCTTTGGTAGGAAGCACCTTCATGCGGATTAAAAGGAATAAGATTTATTTTGGAAGGAATTCCTTTTAAAAGCCCCACAAGCCTTTTTGCATCATCAGGCGTATCATTAATACCTTTAAGAAGCACATACTCGAAGGTAATTCTTCTCCTTGGCTCCAAAGGATAGGACCTGCAGGCATCAAGAAGCATCCGAAGAGGGTATCTTTTATTAATCGGCATAATGGAGCTTCTCACCTTATCGGTGGTTGCATTAAGTGAAATTGCCAGATTCACGGAAGATGCAAGTTCAGGCAATCTCTTCATATTTGGTACCACTCCTGCCGTGGATAATGTTATCTTCCTTTTTGAGATGCGAAGATGCTCTGTAATGCGTCGTATCGCCTCTGCCACTTCGGGAAGATTCATAAGGGGTTCCCCCATTCCCATAAAAACAATATTTGTAATTCTTTTAGGCTGGATGAGTCGCTGAACAGAGATCACCTGATCAACAATCTCAAAAGCTTTAAGGTTCCGTCTCAGACCTAATTTTCCAGTCAGGCAGAAGGTACACCCCATGGCACAACCGACCTGGGAGGAGATACAAAGGGTAAGCCTATCATCGTCAGGGATGAGAACACTCTCTATGGTCTCGTAATCCTCAAGCTCAAAGAGGAACTTAGCGGTTCCGTCACTGCTGCGCTGCTGCTCCAGTAGCTTAAGGTTACTGATGTAGCATACCTCGGATAGCTGCTCACGGACAGATTTTGGCAGTTCCGTAAT
>JALUAR010000183.1:0-2683 GCA_027050975.1 Thermodesulfovibrio sp. | reverse complement strand
CATGGATACTCTCTGCCTTTTTCTCGTAGATCCAATGCAGAATCTGCCTGGCTCTGTAAGAAGGAAGTGAAAAGGTACGGATGAAATCTGATAGTTCCGAAGGTCGCAATGCCTTTAGATTGATCATATTAGTCTGACAAACCGGAAACAGGGAGTACCGGCAGGAACCACTCCGGCACTCCCTGTTTTGTTCTGTTTTTTATTATGTACCCATCTCCCAGCTATGGAGGTATTCTTTTTGCTGTTTTGTAAGCCTGTCTATATTTATACCCATAGCCCTGAGTTTGAGTAATGCTACCTTTCTGTCAATGTCTCCAGGCACACTGTAAACCTGCTTCTGCAGTTTTTTGTAGTTCTTTGCAATATAAGCAGCACATAATGCCTGGTTGGCAAAACTCATGTCCATAACTGCCGAAGGATGCCCCTCTGCAGCAGCCAGGTTAATAAGCCTTCCTTCACCAAGAAGATAAATACGTTTCCCCCTTGGCAGGGTAAACTCCTCGACATATTCTCTTATCTTTCTTCTGGAACGTGCAAGGGACTTGAGTCCTTCAATTTCTATCTCCACATTAAAGTGTCCTGAATTACAGACAATGGCACCATCCTTCATCACCTTGAAACAGTCTTTGGAGATCACATTGATGTCTCCCGTGACAGTCACAAATATATCACCTATCCTGGCTGCTTCTTTAATAGGCATAACCTCGTAACCATCCATGATTGCCTCGAGCGCCCTGAGGGGATCTATCTCTGTGATTATAACCCTTGCCCCCATTCCTCTGGCCCTCATTGCCACTCCCCTTCCGCACCAGCCATAACCGCAGACAACAAAGATTGAGCCGGCTATAAGCCTGTTTGTGGCTCTGAGAATGCCGTCTATGGTGCTCTGACCTGTTCCGTATCTGTTATCAAAGAGATGCTTTGTATAAGCATCATTAACAGCTATAATGGGATACTTAAGAACACCCTTCTCTGCCATTGCCCTTAGCCTTATCACACCGGTTGTTGTCTCCTCTGTTCCTCCGATCACCTCATCTAAAAGCTCCTTGGCTGATTTGTGCAAAGTGGAGACAAGGTCGGCACCATCATCCATTGTAATATGAGGTCTTATGCTAAGGGCTGCCTTTATGTGACGATAGTATGTCCTGTTATCCTCACCCTTGATGGCAAAGACAGGAATCTTTGAGTACTTCACCAGAGCAGCAGCCACGTCATCCTGTGTACTTAACGGATTTGATGCACACAATGTTACCTCTGCTCCGCCGGCCTTGAGGGTATCCATCAGGTTTGCTGTCTCCGTTGTAACATGCAGACAGGCAGCGATTCTCACTCCCTTAAGGGGTTTTTTCTTTTTAAACTCTTCACGAATGCTTCTGAGAACGGGCATCTCCATTTCTGCCCACTCTATCCTGTTTTTCCCTTCCTTGGCAAGTGCCAGATCCTTGATATCGCTCTTTATCATTACATCCTCCTTTCGGCCTTTTTATAGTCCTGCCGCCTTTCTCAGATCCTCTGCCTTGTCTGTCTTTTCCCAGGTAAACTCCTCATCCTCACGGCCAAAGTGCCCGTATACAGCTGTCTTTTTGTATATCGGTCTCCTGAGGTCCAGTGTCTCGATAATCCCTTTGGGTGTGAGGTCAAAGTTCTCCCTCACAATCTTCACGATATCCTGATGGGGAACCTTACCCGTTCCATAAGTATCCACAAGTATGGAGACCGGTTCTGGCACTCCGATAGCGTAGGCGATCTGAACCTCTGCCCTCTCCGCTATTCCTGCTGCAACAAGATTCTTTGCTATGTATCTTGCCATGTAGGCACCGGAGCGGTCAACCTTTGTGGGGTCCTTTCCCGAAAAACAGCCACCACCGTGGCGGGCAACTCCGCCGTAGGTATCCACTATAATCTTTCTTCCCGTAAGCCCTGTGTCTCCCATTGGTCCGCCCACAACAAACCTGCCTGTGGGGTTAATATGATATGTCACATTCTCCTCATCAAGCAGTTCGGGAGGCACTATCGGTTTGATAACCTTCTCTATGATATCCTCTCTTATCTCTTTTAAGGTTACGTCCGGATTATGCTGTGCAGAAACAACAATGGAGTCAATCCTGTAGGGTTTGCCATCTTTGTACTCAACTGTTACCTGTGTCTTACCATCCGGTCTTAGATATCCGAGTATATCCTTTTTCCTTACCTCTGCAAGCCTCATCGCAAGCTTATGGGCAAGCATTATTGGCAAAGGCATCAACTCCTCTGTCTCGTTACATGCAAACCCGAACATCAAACCCTGGTCACCGGCACCGCCAATATCCACTCCCATTGCAATATCACTTGACTGTCTGTCAATGGCAGTAATAACGGCACAGGTTTCGTAGTCAAAGCCGTATTTTGCCCTTGTATAACCAACATCCCTGATCGTCTCCCTTACCAGGTCAGGGATGGGAACATAGCAACTTGTTGTAATCTCTCCTGACACAAAGGCCAATCCTGTAGTTACCAGGGTCTCGCATGCAACCCTTCCGTAAGGATCATCTTTCAGAATAGCATCAAGAATTGCATCCGAGATCTGGTCTGCTACCTTGTCAGGGTGCCCCTCTGTAACGGATTCCGAAGTAAAATAGTAGTCTCTTCTGACCATAACTCACCTCCTCTTTTTTATTTCGAATTTTATATTTTAACATCTTAT
>JALUAR010000182.1 GCA_027050975.1 Thermodesulfovibrio sp. | reverse complement strand
AGCTATTAGAATAATACAATGGGGCACATAACTAAGAAAAAAGCAAACACCATGATTGGTGCTGTAGTGGGTGCTATTTTATCTCAAATATCAGGTGTTAATGTTACTGATGCTTTTGCTGAGGCCGGAAGTCAAGTTTTTAGTCAAGAGTTTGAAATGGAAGCCGATTATGTAGGTTGTTATTATGCAGCTAGGGCAGGATATGATGTTTCAAATGCTGCGAATTTTTGGAGACGTATGGCAATGCTTCACCCTGAAGTTATAGGTATTAAGAATGGCTCTCACCCTTCTACTGCCAAAAGATTCGTTTTGATCGAAAAAGCTTCTCAAGAAATTCAAGAAAAAATTAAAAAAGGACTTCCACTTATCCCAGAATATAAAAAAACCAAAGAAGTCCAAAAAGCAGAAACTGAAATGGAGGACGAAATATGAAGGAGGAAAAGATGAAAAAGTCAATTTATGTTGCCATATTCATCTGTGCTTTCTTGTTTAATATTTCATTGGCTTTTGCCAAGGATGTTTTTGTTCGAGGTTACTACCGTAGCGACGGGACATATGTTCAACCTCATTATCGTTCCAGACCTGATGGAAATATTTTCAATAATTGGAGTACAAAAGGTAACCTAAATCCATACACCGGCGAATGGGGAACAAAAGATCCATGGAAAGAGATGGAGAGACGACAGAACAAAGGTCTGTGGCCCTAGGGTTCCATCTGCCAAACATCAATTGGTAGTTCGAACTGCTTTATTACCGTATTTAATCGAATCCAATATTTGTAATCAGTAGGCTTTTCCAAAATCAGTACGATTCCTGCTCTTTTTCCTGTCTGCAAGGAATAATAAAGGGCCTGGCCTATCGCTTCGGCCCACTTTGGAGCAAAATCGAATTCGATTGCATGAGTCCTTGTCAGACAGTCACAGCGGGTACGATCAGCAAGAACCACTTCGGTTTGTCCGCCTTGTTCAGCGCACCACCTTTCTTGATACCACCTCTCGTGGTGTAGCCTCTTGCCATAGACGGGAACACTTACGCAGACGAGAATCAAAAGTAAGAATTTTATAGCCTTCATAAATTCTTATCCTCGCATGACAGACTTTAAGCAAAAAATCCCATTCGCTATCGCAGTTTTTGAGCTCCCAAGCTAACTCCTGAGCATCAAGGCGATCTTGGACATCAAGCTCTTGAAGTTTTTTAGTAGGAAGCCAGCAAAGGAACCCCACAATGCCAGCGTCTTTTTCTATGCCATTTCTACAAAAAAGAGAAGCCTCGGAAAAGAAGAGGTCTGCATGCTCTATGTGACCTAGTAGATGATGTCCAAGCTCATGCCCCAAGGTAAGAATGAGATCGTCTGGTGGAAGATGTGGATTATAGATGATAAGGGGATGTTTACGGATAAACCCTGTAAAGGCCCTTCTTACAGACGTATCCGGAACGGTTTTGATGCCTAGAATTGAAGCCCAGTTGAGAAGATCATCAGCCGACAAAGCATGTCGGTTAAAGAATGAAAATCCCTTCTCTAACCGAGAGATGGCGTAAAAGATCATTCAGTCATCAAGACTTAATAAGGTTAACCCCTTTCTCTGAAAGGAGACGCACAAAATTAACTGGAGGCAAAAGAAAAGGTCTATGAAAACACTTTAATACGAGATTGGCCACCTCTTCTCTCAAGAAAGGAAAGATAATAGCAGCACAATTGATCCCACCAATCTTCTTTAAATTTTCCTCTGAAAAATCATCTGTCTCTACAGTAAAAAAACCTGCATAGGAAATCCTTAAATCAAAAGGATAAACAACTTCTTCATCTTCTTTTTTCTCCTGGGCAAAGCCCCCTATTGCAAGATGCAAAATACAAACGATTGCGTTGGGTTCATCCTCATTATATAATACATCAACGCTTAACTCTAAGGGTAAATTCTCCCACCCCTCATCTTTACCACTAGGTCTAAAAAGAACTGGACCTAATTGAATATCTTCGAACTTAAGCCGCTTCAGAGAACTCATAACCACCCTCAATATCCGAATTCTTAAGATCCGGACTCTTATCAGAACGCTTCTTTGGACGGAAGGGATATTCAGGCAACTCAAGAAAATTGGATCCAGTTTTAAAGATAGAAAAGAGACTAACCTTTTTGTCGCCAAAGAGATCAAGCAAATCGTTGAATTTCTCTGGCCTTTTCCCCAGGGCCAGCGCCAATTCTACCAAGGTTTTGATGGTCAAGTTGTCATAGTAACCACGCAAGAGCTTAGTCACGTAAGCTCGTCCCTTTCCAAGACGACGAGCGAACTCAGCCTTAGAAATGCCTTCTTCCTCCATTTTAGCAGCCAAATTATCAATAATCTCGATCACGATACCAGTTGTGATATACTCAGGATCATTTTTATACTCATCATGAAAATCTTTCGCCCATCCATACAATTTTGCCATATTATCCCTCCATAAATTCTTTCATTAACCTAATAGCCTTTTCTATTTCCCTAGATGGGACCTTATCTTGTTTTTTCTTAATTCCATGGGTTATATAAAGATTGTTATCAATGC
>JALUAR010000181.1:1705-11838 GCA_027050975.1 Thermodesulfovibrio sp. | reverse complement strand
GTTCAGACTGGAACCAGCAAATTCGTACACTTACGAAGTGCACGAATTTGCTACAGGAACAGCGAATTCCTCTATTTTAGACTCTGACAATATTAAAGAATGAGAGAATCACTGTCATATACTGTACTATCCAAAATATAAATATCCCTATTCCCCAGATGAGCCCTGGTCTTTTCCAGCCCTGCTTAAATTTTCTGACCGATATAATCTTTCCTGAGTATAAAACTATGCCTGATATACCGTTTATAGGGTGAATGAGAAACCAACCAAGATTAAATATCTTAGCAGGGTTGTCAAGGGGAGTGTGAAAATAGATGCAGAGTGTAGCAATAAAGAGATAGATAAAAAATGAAATCCATACAGAATTTCTATGGACGCTCAGCAGTGTCTTCTTTTTTAAAATTGCCCAGAACCAGCCCTTTAATGAAAGGGCAGAGAGCATCGCTATAAGGGCAGACAAAAATCCGATCGTTGCAAAAACCATCTGAAGTCGCATTATCTTTATATTGGTTGTAATCTTTATTTTATGAGCCACCATCGCAAATCCTGACATTCGTTCTCTGTCTTCATAGAGGTTATGACACCTTATACAGGCATAATCAACACTCAGATATCCTGGGTTTACCTTCTCATTATCTTTTATAAAAAAGGGAAACTTTTTGGTATGATCAATCCTGAAAAGGTGACTTTTTAGATCACCTGTAAATGTTTCTCTGTCTCCTTCAGCAATGAGGCCAGCTTGAGGCATGTGGCAGTCTATACACTTAACACCTACTCTATGCATATAGCTGTTTTCATATCTTAATGCTATCTTCTGGTGGCATGACTCACAGGATTGTTTTATCGATTTTTCTGATGAACGGTGGGAATTATGACAGTTCACACATTTAAATTTCTTCATTTTACTCTTCATTAATTGATTGACCTCTGTATAAGGGGCAAGAAAGACATCATTAACTGGAATTGCGTCCAACGGGTCTATACTATGGCATCTGATACAGATGGTTCTGTCAATCTTTATGTCCCTTTTAAGAGACGATTGTATATGGAGGGCTCCTGGACCGTGACATGCCTCACACTGGACTCCATCGAACTTCCACCGCCCCTTGATGCCTTCAAGGCCATCCTGATGACCCTCAGGTGAATATCCGGTTGTGTGACACATTCCACAGTCATAGGGCACTCTTTCACCTGCCTTATAATCAACCCATCTTTTGCTCTTCAAATTGTATTGATTTCTCCCGTCCCCTCTTGATGTGGAAGTAATCAGGTATCCATTTTTGTCAAGGAAAAGGGCCTTCCATTTATATCCCCCTATTACATATGAAATCTCATTTACACTATAACCTTCAGGTAAAGGAATGTTAATATTGCCATTAGATGGTTTATAGATAATCTTGGAATGACCTGAGGACTTCCACTCTTCATATATCTCATTATGGCAGGTTTTGCATTGCTCAGCACCCACATATCCATCATTAGAAGGCATTGCAAATGCAAAAGTACAGTGGAGTAATAATAAGAATAATCCTGCGAAAAATAAACTTTTCTCGTTCACTTTCCTTCTCCAGAATCATACTATCTACTGCCCTTCGTGGTATTTTAGCACTGGCAAGTAACTCTTAAGAACTCACAGTTGGATGAGAAGTTTTGTCCTGTATAGAATTTTAATACTTTTTGTGAGATTTACAAATGAGGGCTTTCCTCCGCGCCAAAAACTCGACGGAGGGAAGCCCTTTTAAGCACCAGAAACTAATTACTTAACATTACTTATCTCATGGCCTTTTCATATATCTTTCTCTGGAGTTCGTAAATCTCTTTTTGAAGTTTTTCAATGGTCTCAGGGGTTGTCTTCGGATTGCGCAGGGCCTCAAAGTACTCAAACCTCTTGTTATGTAGTTCTTTCCTTAAATCGGCAGTCTCATCAAGAAACTTCTGATACCTCTTTACATTACCGTAGCCCATCATGCCAGGTCCCATGCCGTAACCCATCATACCACGTCCCATACCGTAGCCCATCATGCCAGGTCCCATACCATAGCCCATCATGCCAGGTCCCATGCCATAGCCCATCATACCAGGTCCCATGCCGTAGCCCATCATACCAGGTCCCATACCATAGCCCATCATGCCAGGTCCCATGCCGTAGCCCATCATGCCAGGTCCCATGCCGTAGCCCATCATACCAGGTCCCATACCATAGCCAGGATACATCTGATATGGATAGTTTTGCTGTTCAGGTGCACCAGGCTCCTGTTGACCGCCCATCATACCCTGTCCACCCATCATATGACCACCGCCCATCTGGGCATAACCTATTCCGACAGTTAATGCAATAACCATAATGCTAATAAGCATTATCCTTTTCATCTTAAACCCTCCTTTTCCTCTGTTCTAACTTGAGGTTTCATGATTTTTGATTTAGATTGGTCTTATTGTTGATCGGACCATTCACCTACAGATAAGGACACTTCTCTTTTTTTAACTTCCCGATCGTAATTGGAACCACCTCCTTTCAAGCAACTATCATCAACTATTTAACTATTCGGCTAAAACTCGATTAACTTTAATTTAAGATTTCTCTTTCTAAACATCCATTCTTTCTTCAAACTCTTCTTTTGTAATCTCTCCCTGAGCATAGCGTTTCTTCAGGATATCCTCTGAAGTCTCTCTATCTTCTGTTGTTTTATTTCCTCCAGTAATTAACTTAACAAGGTAAAAAACACCCAAGATAATAATTGCCCAGAATAGAATCATAAATATCCATCCAGGACCAAAACCGCCCAAACCCATTCCACCAAAATTATTCCAATGCCTTATTTACGCCCCCTAAGAATGGTTTAGCCTCATTATATCAGATAACATACTCCGTTGCAACAAAAAAGATTTTGCAATTCATCATGGTTTTCAGGTTAACACTACAATTTGAAGGAAAGATGAAGTTAAGGAAGTATCATTTCTAACGGTCGGTCCATGATTTATTAAACGGTTAGCCTGGCTTATGGGAATATTTTTGAATGGCATATCTTTTATCCTTTATCTTGCTGTTCTGAGCTTGACAATGCCTCTTACCGAAAGCCTCCATCTCTGGTGGAGGATGAAGGCAAGAATTGTTATAAAATAAAACGTTCCTTACATTGGCAAGTTCACTGCCTCTGGCGGTGGTACTTGACTATATCCTTATAATCAGTAATTGTTTAAATTTGATTCTCTCATAGAAGAGATAAGAGTTCCCTTTTTGATACAAGATATTTTCTATTGCAAAACCAGCATTGAACATCTATTTTTTCTCCCTTACTTGCAAGGTCTCTGATTTCTCTCTCTCCGAGGGCCGCTATTGCATCAAGGACTCTCTCTTTATTGCATGGACAATAATAATAAACATCTTTTTTCTCAAGGATTTCAACTGGGAGGCCAATCGCTTCTTCCATTATCTCCTTAGGGCCAAGCCCTTCCAATATCATAGAAGTTACAGGTCGAATACTTTTTAATCTTTCTTCAATATACTTTATTGTCTCATCCTTCACACCAGGAAGGGCATGGATCATGAACCCTCCACTGGCCTTAACTGAGTTATCAATATCAACATATACGCCTACAGAGACTGCAGCTGGTGTTTGTTCTGAAACGAAGAAGTAATAGGCAAGGTCATCACCAATCTCGCCTGTCTGTAAAGGAACGCTTCCATGGTAAGATTCCCTAAGGCCAAGATCCTTTATAACGTTCAGAATCCCCTTTCCAATCGCCCTTCCAACATCAAGCTTACCATCCTCTAGCTCAAGATGAATGTGAGGCCTCTTAATATAGCCCCTTACCCTACAGAGCCAGTCTGCCTCTGCAACAATCTCTCCGATGGGGCCATCACCCATAACCTGAACCATTACCCTCTGCCCTTCCTTGAGGGTAGACGCAATGAGTATGGCTCCAGTTATCACTCTTCCAAAAGCTGCAGAGGCTGTTGGATAGGTATCATGAAATGCCCTTGCCTTTTCAACAGTCTCTGTATCAACAACCGCAACCACTAAAAGTGGTTCTTCCTTTGCCATTCCTTTAAGGAGCAAATCCATAATTAGACTTAATTGGCTACCTTGTTTTAGATTGATAATCCATTAATACAAATATCCCTTTTGCCCTTTTATGAATTACATCAAGAATGTTCTCAAGTCGTTCCAATCTGTCCGTTAAGGAATCATCTACAAAGGCCTCTTCAGCCTCCTCTAAGGCCTTAATAATTTCAACTCCTTCCCGTTTTTGTTTTAATTCATCTTCCCATACATCTTTTGCTAACTGGAGTGCTCCAAACAGTAATTTCCTGATTTCCGAGGCCTTATCTTCGAGATCTTTAAGTCTATCCTCATCTTCATATTTATTCATTTTTCTTCTCCTTTGCCTCTTTTATTATCCTCTCTATATTATCTCTTTCAAGAGTTTCCTCTTTTATAAGGGCCTCGGCTAAAGCATCAAGAACAGGCCTATTTTTCAATAATATCTCCTCTGACTTCTTTTCCGCCTCTAATATGAAGCTTCTGATCTCCTGATCCATAAGCCAGGCCATGTCCTCGCTGTAATGCTTTGGAAGTGCAAGTTCTCTTCCCAGAAAGGGATGTTCCTCTCCTCTGCCCAGATTCAAGGGGCCGACCTTATCACTCATGCCCCATTGTGCCACCATCTTTTCTGCAAGGGATGTTGCATCTTTCAGGTCATTCTGAGCACCTGAGCTTACGTCATTGAAGACAATCTTTTCAGCCACCCTTCCCCCGAGGGCCACGCTTAGTTTACTCATAAGGTAGCTCTTGGGATAATAGTGTCTATCTTCTTCAGGCAAAAGCTGTGTCACACCCATGGCCATTCCACGTGGGATTATAGTTACTTTATGAATAGGGTCTGTGTTTGGTAGTTCATGAGCAACAAGGGCATGTCCTGCCTCGTGGTAGGCAGTTATCCGTTTTTCCAGCTCACTTATTGATTCCTCTCTCACCGTACCCATAAGAATCTTATCCTTTGCCTCTTCAAAATCTTCGTTATCTATCTTCTCTTTATTTTTTCGTATCGCAATCAAGGCAGCCTCGTTTGCCAGGTTTTCGAGGTCTGCACCTGTCATACCAGGGGTTCCTTTTGCTATTTTTTCAAGATCGACATCCTCTGATAGAGTCTTGCCCCTCACATGAACCTCAAGGATGGCCTTTCGGTCTTCCCATCCTGGCCTGTCAATCACAATATGTCTGTCAAAACGGCCTGGTCTCAGCAGGGCAGGATCAAGGACATCAGGCCTATTTGTAGCAGCTAAAACAATCACTTCCTCATGAGGCTCAAACCCATCCATCTCGCTCAAAAGCTGGTTAAGTGTCTGTTCTCTCTCATCATGGCCTCCACCAAGACCAGCCCCCCTGGTTCTTCCAACAGCATCAATCTCATCAATAAAAATTATGCTTGGTTGAGTTTCTTTTGCCTTTTTAAACATATCTCTCACTCGAGCAGCCCCAACACCTACAAACATCTCTATAAACTCTGATGCACTGATACTGAAAAAGGGCACACCTGCTTCTCCTGCAATAGCTCGTGCAAGAAGTGTCTTTCCAGTCCCTGGTGGACCGACCAAAAGTACGCCCTTTGGGACATTTGCACCAAGTCTTCTGAACTTTTCAGGCTCTTTCAAAAATTCTATGGTCTCTTTAAGTTCAAGTTTTGCATTCTTCATCCCGGCAACATCTTTAAATGTTACTGCTGACTTTTCTTTGAAATCGTAAACTCTTGCCTTGCTGGAACCGAAAGTAAAGAGCCCTCCAGGACCTCCCTCAACCCGCTGTGCTCTTCTCATTATAAGTATCCAGATGCCTATAATCAAAACCCATGGCAGCATACCTATGAGAAACTGCCAAAGAAAGGATCTCTTTTTCGGAGGCTCAACATTAATTATTACATTTTTTTCTTTCAATAAAGAGAGGAGTCCTTCTCCTTGAAAGGAGGGAAGAAAGGTCTTAAAATATTTTACAGATACTGGTTTTTTAGTATTCGGTAACTGAATAGTAATCTCTTCGATAAATTCACCGGATATCTCCAGTTCTCTTATTGTGACAGATCTAATGTTTCCTGCATTAAGTTCCTGGATAAACTGACTGTAAGTGATATTGTATTGCGTCGGTCCTACATAACCAAAATAGAGGCTCCAGAAGAATATAAAAAAAATAATGAGCAATATGGCTATGCCAAATCTCGACTGAGGGCTCTTTAGTTTATCAATTATATTCTTGGTTTCTTTATCCATAACAAACTATATTGTGCTATTCAGCCAGAACACTTCAAGTAAGTAATAGCTAACGAGTAACAAGTTCACTTAACTCCAGCCATGATGTACCTCAACAATCTAAAGTTATTTTAACATTAAACGAGGTTGTTTGCTGAAAAATTTTCCTGGTCCAGTGTCCTGTACTTTTGAATCAGCCGCGGAGCACATGTATATTGATGCCTCTCAGCTTCCATATACCTGCTGGTCACCTTTGCAAATCGCCATAAATATATTCTGACACTTCCAAGCCCTGTTGTACTACCTTGAACCCTTAGACAACCGGTAAGCATATCCTCAAGAGAAGGCTTGCCCTGGGAACTTACCCGGAAGGATGTGACAGACCGGGCCTCTAAAAGTTATAATGGAAAGAAGAATTCTGGCTGCCTGTTAAATCTCTCCTTGCCGTTCTTTAAACAGAAATAATAAATCTTGTCTTTAAAAACACTCCTTTATGGTGTATTCTGCTCTATCTCTGGTCTTTTTATTCGCCTGCAAATATTAAATTATTTTCAAAGTCTGACTCGCTTAAGCCTCAGGGCATTTCCAATAACAGAGACAGAACTGAAGCTCATAGCAGCAGCGGCAAATATTGGGCTGAGGAGAATTCCGAAAAAAGGATAAAGCACACCTGCTGCCACGGGAACCCCAAGGGAGTTATAAACAAATGCCCAGAAAAGGTTCTGCTTGATGTTGCGCATTGTGGCCCTGCTCAGACGCCTTGCCCTGACTATGCCTCGCAGGTCACCTTTGACAAGTGTCACACCGGCACTCTCCATTGCCACATCTGTACCTGTGCCCATTGCTATCCCCACATGGGCCTGTGCAAGGGCAGGGGCGTCGTTTATCCCGTCACCAGCCATGGCAACCACTCTGCCCTCCTGCTGAAGCCTTTTAACCTCTGCTGCCTTCTGATCAGGGAGAACTCCGGCAATTACATCATCAATATCAAGTCTTCTGGCAACTGCCTCTGCAGTGGTTCTGTTGTCTCCCGTTAACATCACTATCCTGATTCCCTCTTCATGGAGTTCTTTGATTGCCTGAGGGGTGGTCTCCTTTATCGGATCGGCAACTCCCAGAAGCCCTGCCACTTTGCCATCCACCACTACAAACATCACGGTCTGGCCTTCTCCTCTCATGGCCTCTGCCTCTCTGGTCAGGGAGCCAGGATCTATGTCAAGATCTTCAAGGAGTCGGCTATTTCCAAGAGCCACTGAAGATCCTTCCACCCTGCCTTTAACACCCTTTCCTGTGACTGATTCAAACTCCTCAACCTTCCCGAGCCCGATACCCTTTTCTTTTGCACCAGTAACAATGGCAGCAGCAAGGGGATGTTCACTTCCCTGCTCAAGACTTGCAGCCAGACCGAGAATCTTATCCTCTTTAAATCCTTCAGCAGGTACTACTTTTACAAGTTTTGGCTTTCCTTCGGTAAGTGTCCCGGTTTTGTCCACTACCAGGGTGTCAACCTTCTTCCTCCCCTCTATTGCCTCGGCGTTTTTGAATAAAACCCCAGCAGTGGCACCCTTGCCCGTGGCTACCATGATTGACATCGGGGTTGCCAACCCCAGTGCACAGGGACAGGCTATAATCAGAACTGCCACGGCATTAATAAGCGCATGTGCCATCTTTGGCTCAGGCCCGAAGATAGCCCAGACAGCAAAGGTCAGCACTGCCACGGCAAGCACTATCTGTACAAAGTATGCAGCCACTACATCAACGAGCTTCTGTATGGGTGCCCTGCTACGCTGTGCCTCCGCAACCATTTTCACAATCTGGGAAAGAAGGGTCTCCGAACCAACCTTTTCTGCCCTGATAATCAATGTGCCAGTTCCGTTTACTGTAGCACCAATTACACGCTCGCCCTCCCTTTTCTCCACAGGAATAGGCTCTCCTGTTACCATTGATTCATCAACCGAACTTGTCCCCTCCACAACCACTCCATCAACTGGGATTTTCTCTCCAGGACGCACACGGAGCAGGTCTCCTACCTGTACGGCTTCAAGGGGAATGTCCTCCTCCTTACCGTCCCTGATACGCCTGGCTGTCTTGGGGGCAAGTCCAAGAAGTGCCTTGATGGCTGCACCTGTCTGGCTTCTTGCCTTGAGTTCAAGCACCTGACCAAGAAGAACAAGAGTGACAATTACAGCTGCTGCCTCAAAATACACTCCCACCTCACCTTCGGCATCTCTGAATGACTCGGGAAAGATATCAGGAAACAATGCCGCCACAATGCTATAGATGTAAGCCACACCAACTCCAAGCCCTATAAGGGTGAACATATTCGGGCTTCTGTTTATAACAGACTGCCAGCAGCGCACAAAGAAAGGCCATCCTCCCCAGAGGACCACAGGGGTTGCCAGTATAAGCTCAAGCCACTTGTGAGATCCCGTAGGAAGCATATCTAATAGGTTTGAAAGCCCCGGAACAAAGCCACCCATAGCTATAATAACCACCGGAATTGAGAGTACCACACTCAGTTTGAAGCGACGGGTCATATCAACAAGCTCCGGGTTTTCCTCCTCTTCTGCCGCAGCCACCATTGGCTCAAGGGCCATACCACAGATAGGACAGTTACCAGGACTGTCCTGAACCACCTCGGGATGCATGGGGCATGTCCACTGAGAGGCTGTCTCTGATTTTTTATGTGCAATTACAGGAACAACCGGCTCAAGTGCCATTCCGCACTTAGGGCAGGTCCCGGGACCTTTCTGCCTTACCTCGGGATGCATGGGACAGGTATACTCGGTGCTATCTTCTTCCGCTAATCTCTCTTTATGTTCTTCGTGATGTTTCCCGTGGTGTGTGTGATGATGAATATAAGAGTCGGGGGCCTTGAGAAATTTGTCTCTACAGTTTGTGGAGCAGAAGTGGTATGTATGTCCTTCGTGTGTCTCTTTTGTCTTTGCTTCTGACTCCTCAATCTCCATTCCACAAACAGGGTCCTTGACCTTCATATGATTCCTCCTTATTTATCGGTTTACAACAACACAAAATACCAGCCTTCTATTACAATGAATGAGGTGATCGTCCAGAAGCAAGCTCTTGGTAGAATGGGAATTCCTTCATACGAAGCCATGTATCGATGGCTGTCATCAAGAATCGTAACCCCTTCGGACAGCATCTCCCATGCAGTATGGATGCTCAATATAAGGAAAAGAACCATCCTCCATCCTACATAGTTGTTATTGGTGTAAGCAACAAAAAATACTAAGAAGGTATAGACTATGGCAAATGGTGTTGTCTTCAGATGTGCAAACTCATGAATCACGCTCAGTTTATTCCGGTCATTTTCTCTCAGGCCATATCGCAATATACAATCAACAATCGGGGGATGGGGAAGCAGGAAAATCCCATGTCCTGCCCTGTGTAAAAAACCAGGGCCTATGATAACCGATGCATTGATACCATACCACATTTTCTTTGTCAGTAGAATCTTTTTATTGTTCATCTGTTTTTCCTTTTAACCTTTAATGGCAACTTTATTGTAAATGTAGTGCCTTGCCCTGGTCTGCTTTCTGCACCTATGCTACCACCATGCACCTGGATTAATCTCCGTGTGAAGGTGAGCCCCATTCCAGGGCCATATATCTTTGAGGTAAAGAAAGGATCGAATATGTATTTGACCCTATCTTCAGGGATTCCCTTACCGGTATCAGATACCGTTATTTCTAGGTATCCATCCTTAATGTTAGTGGCAATCTTGAGGAGCTTTGGCTCCTTCTCTATTGCTTCTATAGCATTTTTAATAAGATTGCCAATGACTTCTTTGATCTTGTCCCTGTCCAGAAGTATTAGAGGCGTCTCTGCTAAATCAAGTTTAACCTCTATGTTTTTATCTGTAATATCC
>JALUAR010000181.1:1306-1695 GCA_027050975.1 Thermodesulfovibrio sp. | reverse complement strand
GTAATATCCTTTTCAAAAGATTTAAGCGAGCCGGTAATGATCTCATCAATGTTTGATGGCTCCATGTGAAAGTTTTCCGTCCTTAATTCAACAAGTTTATTTATCATATTCTCAACTCTTGAGACATCCTCAATAACCCTTTCCATGTATACCTGGATAGGAGCATCCACAGGTAGCATCTTATAGATTCTTCTTGCAAGACCTCCAATTGAGGTAAGAGGATTCCTTAATTCATGAGTCAACTCATCTGTTAATTTTTTAAGTGCCTCTGCTCTTTCTCTCTCTACAAGTTTCTCTCTTGCTACCTTCATAGACAGAACTGTTTCGGGAGCTTCATCAAAAATCGCCCTGCATCTTTCTGAGCAGAAATAGTAAGGGTGGTCTTCATA
>JALUAR010000181.1:0-1296 GCA_027050975.1 Thermodesulfovibrio sp. | reverse complement strand
AAAATATATTGCTTTTCTGCCATTGCTGCTTTTGCTCCCTCACCAGAAGCTATTATGATTCTCTTGCCAAAGGCATTTGTCACGTCACCAGCAGCAAAGACTCCTGGATAAGAGGTATCCATTTTCAGGGTTGCTGCATAGACCACAGCAGTAAGCCCGGCAGGGCCTCCACCAATGATTATCTGATCATATGAGGTTCGTGGTAATTTACATGCCCTTTCTCTCAGGAATTTATCCCTACATCCTTCGGAACAGAAATAAAATGTCTCCCCGTCGCATTCGGTGGTAATCACGGTATTCTCATCTACTTCCATGTTACATATAGGATCCTTCATCTCTGTCTTCCCTCCTTAATTAATTATACTCCAAATTCAGCAGAGTTGAACCCTCATCGCTGGCCCCGAGTAAGAGTATTTTCAACCATAACACTTTCTGCAAATCATCTCTTCTTTTCATGTCTTCAGAATATCATTTAAATATGAAAAGAATTTGAAGTACTGCATAAAATTTAAGGAAAGTCTAAAAACCGCAGATATGCTCCATCCTTAAACAGCAGGAGATGAGGCCAAACAAGGTTTGTTTTTTAAACTAAATCTTCATGGGTTATGAAAGAGACCCAGTTAGGAGAATGGCTAAAGGGGAGACATCGTCCCTCTAAAGGTAATCTTTCCAGGATTGAGGCGTTTCTTGAAAAAGTTACTTAAAAGAGATGGTTGGAAGTGTAATTTCAGGGCAGTATATTTTATACAAACACGGAGATGGTTGGTCACCATGGCTCCTAATTGTGCGAAAAATATTATACGTTATCGTTCAATCTGTTCATTGCTGTCCTGTTGCCGTTCTTATCATAAGTGTAACCAATCTGTTCAAGAATCTGGTTTAATGGGTTCAGGTGTTTCAGGGTTAAAAGTCTACTGGCTTTTTCGTAAATGTATGAAGTTGTTATCTTGTTGGGATATGTCTATCACAAATTTGTTTTTATATGCTTTAACAACGCGTAAAGTGAAAATCCAAAAGAGATTATTATGCTGTATCCTGCAAAATAGCCGAAGGCAAGATATTTAGAAATAAAAGCCAGTATAAATGTCACGGCAACTATAGAAAACAAACTATAATAGTGTAAGAATATTTTATACTTACCCGTTATGCTTGAAAGTGCATATAGATAAACTACGATTTGACCCAGTACCAAGCCCAAAAAAAAACCAATCACTTGCTGAATATTAAGTTGAGTAGAAATTATCGTATAATAAACTGATAGTAATACCACTAATGCTATAACTATAGGTGTAATAA
>JALUAR010000180.1:10684-11858 GCA_027050975.1 Thermodesulfovibrio sp. | reverse complement strand
ATTAAGAGAAGAAAGGAGAGGTGATGTTCAGATTTCAGACAGAGCAGAAGGTTTTTGATCTTGCAGGAATAAAGATAGGTGGACAGCCTGGAGAGAATCCACCTCTGTTAATAGCATCAATGTTTCACAACAAAGACAGGATTCTTATTGACAGAAAGAGCGCAAAGTTTGACAGAGAAAGGGCTGTGGAGCTTATCAGGAAGCAGGAAGAACTAAGCAGGTCAACAGGAATTCCTGCAATGGTGGCCATGGTTGCCAATACCCCTGAAGAGGCTCAGGTCTATATAGACTTTTACCTGGAGACCACTGATATGCCCTTTGGAATAGATATGTGGGTGGCGGACAAGAGGGCAAAGGCAACAGAGTATGTTGCAAAGCTGGGTGTCCAGGACAGATTTCTCTACAATAGCATCACCCCCTGGGACAAGGATATAAAGGGACAGGTGGAGAGGCTAAAAGACTTGGGCATTAAGCATGTTGTCATTCAGGCCTTTGACGACCAGGATCAGACTCCTATGGGAAGGCTCAAATCACTCGAGAGTATACTTGAGCAGGGCGCAGACAGTTTCGATACGATCATTGTTGACACCTCGGTTATGAATCTACCATCCACCTCATTCTCGCTGATTGCAAACAGAATTATAAAGGAAAAATTGGGGCTACCATGTGGGGGAGCCTATTCAAACGGTACCCATATGTGGAAGGAGTCCAAGGAGATCTGGGGGCTTGATGGCTTCAGGGCCATGGATGCCGTTGCGCAGGGAATGGCTACAGCCCTATGGAGTGACTTCAACTTCTACGGACCGATTGTGACCGCTCCAAGAATCTTTCCTGCTGTGGCTACAGCCCATATTCTGCTCAGCACCCTTGTATATGATGAGACTCACGAGATCCCTGAGAATGAGAATCTCCCAATCAGAAAATATTTCTCTGACTTTATCCAGAAGCTGATAGAGGGTGGTGCAAGGAGGAAAAAGGCTGCATCATGAGGCTGACAGATTAGTCTGCAAGCTTTTTGCACGGAATAAAAGACTGCTCTATGAAATAAAAAATTTTGGCGAAAGGAGATGAACGGATGTCAGTGACAACAATGAATTCAAGAGAGCGGATACTTAAACTCTTTAATGGAGAACCGATTGACAGGGTTCCCTGCTTCAGTGGTATGGGTAACGTT
>JALUAR010000180.1:2166-10674 GCA_027050975.1 Thermodesulfovibrio sp. | reverse complement strand
CCACTGAGGGGTTGAAGACCGTAGGGCACAAGTTTGCAGCCACCCACCTTGATGCAAAGATGATGGCTGAGGCTGCGGCATCGACTTACAAGCTCTTTGGATTTGAGTGTGCCGTTGTGCCCTTTGACCTCTGTGTTGAGGCAGAGGCATTAGGATGCGAGATCAATGTCTATGCCCATTCAGAGGATATTCTGTATCCCACAATAAAGGAGAAGGTGATCCATAACGAGGAGGAGATGGATATTGATATCCCTTCGGATATTACTTCCCGGGGCAGAATATCCCTTGTAAAGGAGGCTATAAAGCTTCTGAAGGATGATATAGGAGAAGAGGTCCCCATAGGTACATATGTGCTCGGGCCCTTTACTCTGGCCGGTCAGATAATGGAGCTTAATGACCTTTTGAAGCTTTCCTTCAAAAAGCCTGACAAGGTGGGAGCGCTTTTGGATAAACTTGCCGATGTGATTGTTCAGGTTGCAAAGGAGTTTGAGTCTGCAGGTGTGGATTACATCACCGTCAGGGAGATGGGAGCCACCTCCGATGTTTTAAGTCCCAGGGTGTTCAAGAATCTTATCCTGCCATATCTGCAGAAGATATTCTCGGCTCTGTCGGGCAATACGGTTTTACATATTTGCGGCAAAACCAATGATATCGTGGGATTCATGATGGAGTCCGGAACCAAGGCAATCAGTGTTGATCAGAAGAATGACATTGTCGAGACAAGAAAAAAGCTCGGTAAGGATGCCCTTATCTTCGGTAACTACGACCCCTACAATGTTCTCGTGACCGGAGATGTGGAAAGTGTAAAGACTGCAATAAGAAAATGTATAGATGATGGTGTGAGTGCTGTATGGCCCGGTTGCGATATCTGGCCGACAGTGCCACCAGAAAATATGAAAGCAATGATGGAAGAAATTAATAGGAGGTGATTCTATGGTGAGTGATGAAAAAAGGAAGGAGATTCTTGAGAGACTGAAAAACGGTGTGATTCAGTATGACGAAGACGCGGTGAAAGAGGCAGCTCAGGAGGCGATTGAGATCGGGATGGATGCCAATGAGGCGATCTTCGACGGACTTGTCACAGGTATGGAGGAGGTGGGCAGGCTGTTTGAGGCACAGGAGTACTTTGTTCCCGAGTTGCTGATGTGTGCTGATGCCCTTTATGCAGGTCTTGATATTCTTAAGCCCCATGTGAAGCAGATGGACCTTGGAGTGAAGGGTTCCGTTGTTATCGGTACGGTTGAAGGTGATGTTCATGACATTGGTAAAAACATCGTTAAGATGATGTTCGATGTTGCCGGGTTTGATGTCTATGACCTGGGAAGGGATGTGCCCCTTGATAAGTTTGTTGAGGAGCAGTTAAAAACTGATTCGGAACTGGTCTGTCTTTCTGCAATGATGACCACCACAATGGTGGGAATGCAGAAGGTTATCAACCAACTGAGAGAGAAGAATCCCAATGTGAAGATTATGATCGGTGGTGCCCCTGTTTCGAAGGAGCTTGCCGACAAATGGGGTGCTGACGGCTATGCACCTGATGCAAACAATGCCTTGAAAGAGGCAATCAATATGATCAGCGCCCTGAAGAAAATGAGAGAGGAGGCTGAGGCAAATAAGGCCAAATCCTGAACATCTGAAGCGCTATCTCATTGAGCAGGGAGCAACACTTGTGGGCATAGGTGATGTGACAGAGGCCCTCACCGATGAGATCAGGCATCTGAAGATCGGCATCTCACTGGCTATCAATCGGAAGCTGAATGCCTCCACGGTGAGTGAGTTGATCCGGCTCCAGAGGCTTGCCGAACGGTGGCTCAGGGAGAAGGGGTACAGATACCTCTCTATTCCTCCTGATTCCGACAGAAGAAAAGGGTCTTTTGTTTCCAGACTGTATGAGTTGTTCAGTCACAAGACTGCTGCCACATGTTCGGGACTGGGCTGGATAGGCAAAAACGGCCTGATTATAAATCCGAAGTACGGGCCGTGGCTTTCCTGGGCAACGGTGCTTACGGATGCCCCCTTTGAACCGGATGAGCCAATCAGGGAATCCCTATGTGGTGAATGTGACCTGTGTGTGCGTTACTGTCCATCAGAGGCGCTTACAGGTAGAAAATGGACCGTGCTGTCACCGTATGATGAGATAGTCCATTATGACAGATGCAAGACCCTCAAGGAGGATATAAAGAGCTTTGACGAAAAACCCAACTGTGGTCTCTGTATAAACATCTGTCCTTATGCCCGTAAGGGGTTAGGGGTTCCGTCAAGGGACAATTCCCTTAGCAAAAGGGAGAAGAAAGAGTTTAAAGAGTTAGCATATTAGGTTTTGAACCTTATAAGAACTCTGCCTATAGAGCCCCTCTATGGGCACGGGCTCCGGGTCCCCTCCGCCCCCTCTGATGACCCCACCCGGAGTCCGAACTTTTTGATATTTTTGATATCTCTATAAAGGAGAAAAATTTTAGGGAGGTCTGATAATGAAGAAATACAAGGTGATCTTTCAGCCATCGGGAAGACGCGGTGAGATCGAGGAGGGTAAGACCATTCTGGAGGCTGCTCAGGCTCTGGGTGTTGATATTGAGGCACTCTGCGGAGGCAAAAAGGTCTGCGGAAAGTGCAAGGTTCGCATAGAAGAGGGATTTTTCGAAAAGGACAATATCCAATCAGGCATGGAGCATCTCTCACCCCTTACAGAGGATGAAGAAAAACATATCAAACCCGAGGATGGCCCTGGCATAAGGCTTGCCTGTGCTGCGGAGATACATGGTGACCTCAAGGTCTTTGTACCCGAACGTTCGCGGGCAGGAAAGCAGGTGGTGAGAAAGGCTGCAAAGGAACTCTCTATAAAGCTCGACCCTGCTGTGAAGAAATATAATGTGGAGTTGCCTGAGCCATCTCTTCATGATTTGACCACCGGTGATATGGAAAGGGTGTTAAAGTTTTTAGAGGAGGATTACGGGCTTAAAGGGGTGAGTTTTGATTACGAGGCACTGAAGGATTTGCAGGATGCCCTTAGAAAGGGAGAGTGGAAGATAACAGTCTCTGTCTGGATGGATAAGGAGATCGTTAAGGTTGAGCCCGGATTTGTGGAGCCCTCTTACGGACTCGCCGTTGATATAGGAACCACTACCGTTGTGGGATATCTCTGCGATATGAATACAGGCAAGGTGATTAATACGGAGTCCATGATGAACCCGCAGGTCCCTTACGGTGAGGATGTTATGTCCCGTATAACCTATGCCATGACCAACCCTGACGGACTTGAAAAAATGCAGCGAGCCATTATAGACGGTTTGAACGAGATTATTGAGCGTGTATCAGCAGACCTGAGAACGAATGGCAAAAACGGTGGAAGTGCCATTGTGGATATGACAGTGGTCTTCAATACAGCCATGCACCATATATTCCTTGGCTTCAATCCGGAGTACATAGGCCGTTCACCTTTTATCCCCGCTGTCCAGCACTCTCTCAATTTAAAGGCAAGGGACCTGGGGCTGAAGATAAATCCTGGTTCTTATGTGCATATTCTTCCTATAGAGGCCGGATTTGTCGGTGCGGACAATGTGGGTGTGCTGATTGCAGAGGAGCCTTACAACCAGGATGAGATAGTTTTGATTATTGACATAGGTACAAACGGAGAACTTCTTCTCGGTAATCGTGAGCGTATCTGTTCCACCTCCTGCGCCACAGGACCGGCCTTCGAGGGTGCCCAGATTAAGTTCGGTATGAGGGCTGCACCGGGTGCGATCGAAAAGGTGAAGATAGACCCCGAGACAAAGGAGTGCATGTACAAGGTGATAGGTAAGGCTGACTGGCATACCCATCTGCAGGAGGTAAATGCCAAGGGAATCTGCGGCTCAGGCATAATTGATGCCGTGGCTGAGATGTTCAAGGCAGGCATAATCGACAGGAGCGGAAAGTTCAATATGGACCTGGAAACTCCGAGGGTAAGACGCGGCACAGACGGAAAGCCAGAGTATGTTCTTGCCTGGGCTGACGAGACCTCCATCGGTACTGACATAACGATTACTCAGGCTGATGTCAGGGCTTTGCAGCTGGCAAAGGGCGCACTTTATGCAGGTGCCAAACTGATGATGAAAAAGATGGGAATAGAGAAGCTTGACAGGGTGGTGCTTGCCGGTGCCTTTGGCAGCTATATTGACAGAGAATCGGCACTGACCCTTGGCATGTTTCCGGACTGCGACATAGAGAAGGTCTATGCTGTTGGTAATGCTGCAGGTGACGGTGCAAGGATGGCACTGCTTAATCGCGGAAAGAGGACAGAGGCTGATGAGAAGGCCAGATTTGTTGAATTCATGGAGATTGCTGTGGAGCCTGAGTTTGAGAAGGAGTTCATGATGGCCATGCACATACCTCATATGAAGGACAAGTTCCCGAATCTGAAAGCCCTTCTTGAGAAGAAGAAGGTGCCGGTTACTGTGAAGGGATAGTGGTGTCGAGTTCCGAGTTTATCGCTTTTATTGTGTTTATGTCAGGATAAACAAACAGAAAGATGACACGTATAAAGATAAATCCTGGAGTATGTGGGTTAAAAACAACGGTTGTGATAGAGGGTAAAGGCAATAAGTGCTTCTCAGTTAAGGTCGAGTCTGACTGTGAGATGGTGGATCGTCTCGGTAAAGAGATAGCGGAGTTAACGTTGATGGATGCCTTTAAAAGAATAATTGACAACCCGGTGTACAGGAAGGGGTCGGCATGTCTGAGACATGTCTCCTGTCCCGTACCATCCGGGATATTAAAGGCCCTTGAGGTAGAGGCTGGACTTGCCGTACCAAGGGATGTGAAAATAGAATTTATCCATGATGAAGAAGAAAACTGAGACGGAGGTAACATTATGGCATTCATAATGGATGGCAGACGCCTGGCCGAAGAGATCAAGGCAAGGGTCAAGGAGGATGTGGAAAGACTGAATGAGTTTGGTATCGACGTGGGGCTGGGACTTTTGCTGGTAGGTGAGAGTGCGGCTTCACTTCAGTATTACAATGCAACCCTCAGGGCCTGCAAAAAGGTGGGGATTACGGCTTATCAGTTCAGGCTGTCCGAGAATAGCTCCATTAATGAGATACTCAATGTTGTGCACGATATAAACAGGGATGAAAGAATCAACGGCCTGCTTGTTCTGTTTCCTCTTCCTAAGAAGATAAATGCCCGAAGGGTTGTTAATGAGATTGTTCCTGAGAAGGATATTGATGGTTTGGGTTCCATATCCGTGGGAAGGCTTGCAGCGGATGAGTCCACATTCCAGATATTCAAGGAAGGATACTATGAGGTTCTGAATGAGTGTAAGTTCATGCCCTCAGTATCAAGTTTTCTGCCCTGTACCCCCTTCGGAGTAATAAGGCTCCTGGAATACTACAATATTGATATCAAAGGTAAGCATGCGGTGGTTGTGGGAAAGAGCTTGGCTGTAGGAAAACCCCTCTCCCTTATGCTTCTTGCCAAAGAGGCCACGGTCACGGTCTGCCACAAGAGTACCCATGACCTTGCACACTTTACACGACAGGCTGACATTATCTGCTCTGCCACAGGAGTGAGGGGTCTTATAAAGGGTGATATGGTTAAAGAGGGGGCGGTGGTGGTGGATATAGGAATCAATGTGCTGGAGGACGGCTCAATCGTGGGTGATGTGGATTTTGAATCCGTAAAGGAGAAGGCGTCGTATATTACACCGGTTCCGGGTGGGGTGGGACCTGTGACAATTGCCATGCTTTTGGAGAATACGGTCCGATCTGCCCAGAGGACGGAGTTCTTGAAAAGCCCTTTTATGCTCGAATAGGTAAGTATTTCAGGGGTGGGGGAGTTAGGTGTTTGAGAGCTATTTAACAACAAAACAGATAAACAGAACAGATGCTAATTGTGCTTTTTACCTATATAGTGCTTGTAGCAGCATACATAAAGGGCATATCGAACATAATACTTTTATTCGGTCTTAAAAAGGAAGCCCCTTTACTCCGCAGTAAGACCGATGTCTCTGGTGCTGAACTACTGCTGGCTACTGCTGCGGATGTGATCTTTTTACGAAGGCTGTTCAGGATAAACAAGATATTATGGATAGGTGAGTTTCTCTTCCATATCACTTTTATTATTGTAGTGCTTGCGCATCTTCGCTACATCATTCACCCCCTGCCCCGGTGGTGGAGCCATCTTGTATGTGCGGGAAAATATGCCGGCCTGCTCATGCCATTTGTTCTGTTGTACATCCTTGTGGTCAGAATAAGTATTGATTATAAGAAATATATCTCAAAGGGAAATCTTCTGCTTATTGTTCTTCTTATCCTGCTCAGTGGTTCGGGGGTGCTGATGAGGTTCGTTATGCGGCCTGACATCATCGCAGTAAAGGGGTTTGTAATTGGTATTTTTACGTTTCAGTGGACACACCTTCCAGACAGTATACTCTTTGTCTTTCACTATCTTCTTGCACTGCTTCTTGTACTCTATCTTCCTTCCCACATCCTGACAGCACCCTTTGTGATGGCTGAGGCAAGGAAGAGGCAGCCATGAAGGGGATGTATTCATTCATAGAGGGATTGTCCAGAAAAGAGGTAATGGAGATAAAGGCATGTACCCAGTGCCGGGAATGTCTGAGATACTGTCCTGTACAGGAGGTAACAGGCAACGTTAGCATATCTCCGGCAGAGAAGATACGCTGCTACAGGGAGTTTATAAACAGCACCGCCGGACTCAAGGGATGGATTCTCGGCAAGGATATAGACAGACGTCTGCTTGAGGAGTTTACAAGAGCTGTCTTTGAGTGTACCACCTGCGGTGTCTGCGGAGAGGTCTGTCCCGTGGGGATTGATACACAGAGGCTCTGGCCTATGTTGAGAAGGAAGATGGTCAAAAGGGGCCTGGGGCCTATAGGTTCCCAGGCCCAGATGCCCGGCGTGATTGAAGAAACAGGCAATCCCTATAACCAGCCTCCCGAAGAACGTTACAGAAGGTGGTTCCCGGAAGATGTGGAGATTTCGGACAAGGCAGAGGTTGCATACTATGCCGGTTGCACAGGTGCCTATCAGGCACAGCCAATGGTGAGATCGGATGTGCTGGTGTTAAAGGCTATTTCGAAACCTTTTACGATGCTGGATGCCAAGGATGAGGTCTGTTGTGGTTTTCCGCTTTTTATTACTGGACAGCATGAACTACTTGAGGGGCTTGTGAAAAGACTTGTTGATGCATACAGGGAAAAGGGAGTGAAGGAACTCGTCTGTTCCTGTCCATGCTGTGTGAATATGATGGTGAAGGACTGGCCCTATTATTACGGAAAAGAGCTTCCTTTCAGGATCTTACATATAACCCAATATGTGGTGAGAGCATTGAAGGAAGGCTGTTTTCGTATCAATAGAGAGATTAAGGAGCGTGTTATCTATCATGACCCCTGTTATCTGAGCAGAGGGGTGAATGTCATAAGTGAGCCAAGGGATGTGTTGAGGGCCATCCCGGGTCTGGAACTCCTGGAGTTTGAACACTGTGGCAGAATGTCAAGGTGTTGTGGAGCCGGAGGTGCCGCAAGAAAGGTCTTTCATGACAATGCCACTGCCATGGCAAGGCTGACAATAGATGAGGCAATTGAGAAGGGAGCGGACAGACTTGTATTGAGCTGTCCGGCCTGTTATGAGAAGGTTAATGAGGCAATGAATGATTATCACAGAAAGATCCCGATTGTGGATATTATGGAGCTTCTTGTAGAGGCGATATGATGGGTGGATGGGTAAGGATTTTGTGTTTGTTAAAACGCAATAAACACAATTAACGCATTATTCCGGAGGTAAGATGAGTCATTTCAGGATAAGATGTAGCTGTTGCGGTACAGTGCTGAAAGAGGTGTACTGTGCCTTCTGTGAGCATTGCAAAGATTCCCTGCTGGTATCCGATTATATAGAAAGGGAGTTCAGGGAGAGCGACAGGGAAGGAATATGGCGTTTTAACTGGTTACCTGTACATGAGCCCACCTTTTCCCAGCCAGGTCCTGTGGTTTATCGCTCTACCGGACTTGCCGAGAGGCTTGGGCTTGAAAATCTTTACATTGCCTTCAACGGTTTCTGGCCCGAAAGGTCAGCAGATGTGCGTACATGTACCTTTAAGGAGTTTGAAGCGGCTGTGGTTTTGCAGAATGCCAGGGAAAACGGAATTCCCGGTCTTGTTGTTGCCTCCGCAGGCAATACCGCCCGTGCCTTTGCCCATCTGTCATCAATATCCAATTTTCCCGTAATTATTGTGGTGCCAAGGATGTGCCTGATGGAGATGTGGTATCTTGTTGAATCCATAGCCGTGCCTACTGTTGCCGTACTTGACGGTGATTATTCCGATTCCATTGATGTGGCAAGACGGATATCATCGGCCCTTGGAATGCCCTTTGAGGGTGGTGTGAAAAATATAGCAAAAAGGGATGGTCTGGGGATAGTGCTCCTTGAGGCAGTGAGCACCATGGGAAGGCTGCCTGATCATTATGTTCAGGCTGTGGGAAGCGGTACCGGAGCTATCGGGGTCTGGGAG
>JALUAR010000180.1:0-2156 GCA_027050975.1 Thermodesulfovibrio sp. | reverse complement strand
GTCTGGGAGATGTCACTAAGGTTTTTAAAAGACGGCAGATTCGGTTCCAGGCCGCCTGTGTTACACCTGGCCCAGAATCTTCCTTTTGCTCCGATGGTAAAGGCATGGCAGCGCGGTAGCAGAGAACTGCTGAAGGATGATCTCAACCCATCGCTGATTAATGAGATCACGACAAGGGTGCTTTCAAACCGCTATCCTGCATACTCGCAACACGGTGGAATATACGATGCACTGAAGGCAACAGATGGTATGATGTACGGAATACAAAATGATGAGGTTTATGATGCAATGGATCTTTTTGAGGAAACAGAGGGAGTTGACATTGTGCCGGCAGCTGCCGTGGCCGTAGCTGCCCTTGGAAAAGCGGTGGCAGAGGGCCGAATAGGCAGAAAGGAGACGGTACTTCTGAACATTACAGGTGGTGGAGAGCGGAAGCTTGAGCAGGAGATGGGTACATTTATTGTTGATCCGATCTTCATATCCAAGAATATTACAGAGAGTGAAATAGAGGAGTTGTTATGCGAACACCTGAAAAGAGATTGATTGATTTGCTGAAAGAGACAGGAGTGGATTTTGTCTCAGTCCTTCCATGTGATAGGGTGAAAAGCCTTCTTCAGAAGGTGACCCACCTGGGAACCTATGTTCCCCTTACAAGGGAGGAAGAGGGTGTGGGGATCTCAGCAGGTGCTGCCATGGCAGGCAGACGTCCTGCAATGATTGTGCAGTCATCAGGCATCGGAAACATGATAAATGCCTTACTCTCCCTTACCGGTTTTTACGGGCTTCCTTTGGCAATTTTTGTAAGTCACAGAGGGGTGTATAAAGAACGTATTGCGGCGCAGATACCAATGGGAAAAGCCCTTCCAGGGCTTCTTAGGGCTGCTGGTATAGGATACAGCCTTTTAAGAAGGGTGGAGGATCTGGAGAAGGTGCGAAAGCGACTTGATGCTGTATATGAAAAGGGAAGGGTGCATGCATTTTTAATGAGCCCCCGTCTGTGGGAGGGGTGCTCCTCAGTAGTATCTGCAGCCAGTGACAGGGTATTTAAGGGTAAAAAACTGCCTGCAGGAAAGCGAATAAGGAAAAAGGCAGTTTATACAAGATATGAGGTTCTGGAGATTATAAAGGGATATTTAAAGGACAGTCTTGTTATATCAAATTTAGGTGTGCCCTCCAAAGAGCTTTATCATCTATGCCATCAGCCATCGAACTTCTATATGCTGGGAAGCATGGGCATGGCAACGCCCATAGGACTGGGTGTTTCCCTTAATACGAAAAAGAGGGTTTACGTTATTGACGGAGATGGTTCGATCCTCATGAATCCTGGCACACTCTCGACAGTTGCTGTTATGAACCCGGCAAATCTTACGATCATTGCCATAGACAATGCTGCCTACGGATCTACGGGGAATCAGCCCACACATACTGAAACAGTAACAGACCTCTCTCTCCTTGCCAGGGCATTTGGTATCAGGGATGTACAGACTGTTTCTACAAAGGAGGAGATCCACTCTGCATTAAGGTCTCGTAGAAGGGGACCGCGTTTTATCCACGTGATTGCGAGACCGGGGAATGCAAAGGTTTCGGAGATTCCTCTGTCTGCACAGGAGATAGTCGCATCCTTCAAGGAATCTTTAAAATAGAATTTTCCGTGTCTATCCGGTTGTGATATCAGGAATCTGCTGCCTGGAATCCCCATTTTACGATTAATCCTTGAAAAAAATGACTTGATTCAGTTAAGTTATTCTGTCATTATTTATGAATATTTCTTTGAGGAGGCGAAGATATGGCGAAAAAATATGTCTATTTCTTCGGTGGAGGTAAGGCTGAAGGCAATGGTCAGATGAAGGACCTTTTAGGTGGTAAAGGGGCGGGGCTTGCAGAGATGACTAATCTTGGCGTTCCTGTTCCACCTGGATTTACAATTACAACAGAGGCATGCAATGAGTACTTTAAAAACAATGGAGAATACCCCGACGGTCTCTGGGACCAGGTTATGAAGAATCTCAAGAAGGTCGAAAAACTGATGAACCTCAAGTTTGGTGATCCGGAAAGGCCACTGCTTGTCTCTGTTCGTTCAGGTGCAAAATTCTCAATGCCGGGAATGATGGATACGGTACTGAATCTGGGCCTGACAGATAAGACCCTTCAGGGAC
>JALUAR010000179.1 GCA_027050975.1 Thermodesulfovibrio sp. | reverse complement strand
TCCCCCACAAAAGGAGTTTACAACCCGAAGGCCTTCTTCCTCCACGCGGCGTCGCTGCGTCAGGGTTTCCCCCATTGCGCAAGATTCCCCACTGCTGCCTCCCGTAGGAGTCTGGGCCGTGTCTCAGTCCCAGTGTGGCCGACCATCCTCTCAGACCGGCTACCCGTCTTAGGCTTGGTGAGCCGTTACCTCACCAACTACCTGATAGGCCGCAGGCCCATCCCCAGGCGGGTCTCCCCTTTTACCACATACATCCCAGTACGTGGTCTTATCCGGTATTAGCCCGGGTTTCCCCGGGTTGTCCCAGTCCTGAGGGTAGGTTACCTACGTGTTACTCACCCGTCCGCCGCTAGGTAACACAGTGCTTCGGACCGAAGTCCTCCGCTCCGTGCACCCCGCTCGACTTGCATGTGTTAGGCACGCCGCCAGCGTTCGCTCTGAGCCAGGATCAAACTCTCATCCTGTTTCGCTGAAACTCTAATTTTGGGGTGCTACGCACTTTTGTAGGTTTTCAAAGAGCAGAGACAAATATTAATTTAACCTAATTGGGGGTCAGTTGTCAACCCTTTTTGGGTCAGTTATCAACCCTTTATTTATATTATGCCACAGAACTTGAAATAATACAAGGGTAGCATTTAAACTTAAATTATGAAATATGGAGAGAAAGAAATACAAGAGGCAAAACTCCTGGACTGGGATAATCCTTATCCTGACAGGGACTATGAGATCAATATCACCTTTGCAGAGTTTACCTGCCTGTGTCCGCGTTCGGGCTATCCTGACTTTGCCACAATCAGAATAAGATACATACCTGATCAGAAGATTGTGGAATTAAAGTCCCTGAAGCTCTATCTTAATTCTTATAGGAGTATGTATATCTCCCACGAGGAGGCAACCAACCGTATATATGATGACCTCCAGAAACTGCTGAAGCCAAGATTTTTGGAGGTGGTTGGAGATTTTAATCCCCGAGGAAATGTGAAGACCGTTATTACGGTCTCTAGCGAAAATAAAGAAAACCGGTAAGCCTGCTTTGATTATTCTGAAGAAGCGGGCAGCAGTACGCTCTGGTTTCTTCCGCTTAGTTTTGCCTTATACAGGGCAGTGTCAGCTGTGGTTATTATTGTCTCTTTAGAGAGACCTTTGTAGGGAACAATACTTGTCAGGCCAATGCTTACGGTGACAACATTACCCGGATTGGATAGCGGATGGGGAATGTTTAAGTCCATAATTTTTAACCGAATCTCTTCTGCAATCCTTATTGCATCGTCCGCATCTGTTCCGGAGAGTAAAACAACAAACTCCTCTCCTCCATACCTTGCCACAATATCTCCAGGCCGACTTCCAAATGTTTTGAGAATAGATGCTACCTTGATGAGACATTTATCACCGGTCTGATGTCCGTAGTGGTCATTGAAAAGCTTGAAGTGATCTATATCGATAAAAAGCAGAGAGATTGGATAGCTGTATCTCATGGCACGATGCCATTCTTTTTCAAATGCCTCCTCAAAAAATCTGCGATTTGCAATATTTGTCAGACTGTCGAGATAGGAGAGTTTCTGAAGCCTGCTGTTTGCTATTTTTAATTCCTCTTTTTCAATATTGAGAAGGATTGTCTGCAGAAAATCTTTTCGTCTGTATTTTTCCAGCAGATAACCTGCTACAATGCCGATAACATTTGTTGAAATAAGGCCGAAAATATTATTCAGTATCATCGAGTTCTGAAGCTTTATTCCATGCGATGAGACAAATGAATAAACCAGTGTAACTGCCAATGCAGAGGCAGTGGCATGCCTTAGTCTTAATCCCGAAAAGGTATATCCGTAAAAGATTACAAGTATCAGTCCGGAATAGTACATCTGGCTGGCATCATGAGTTATAACCAGTATGGCTGTGAGCCCGCACCCGGCTACAAAGAGTAAAAGACTGTATGTAATCTGCAGATATTTCCCTGTTTTTGTATGGAAAGAGTATATCAAGACCGAAAGCATCAGGGGGCTTATGATTAGATATCGAACAACCCACATTTTGTTTTTTATTTCTGGAAAGACAATAGCATCGAGGATGCCAAAGGTGCAAAAAATAAGGAGACCTACGATAAGGGAAACACGGATATGATTCAGGATGCTGGAGTGATAATATTTTAAGAAGAGATTCTCAACTGGCTCTGAAAATTTCAGACGATTCAGTCCTTTATTGAACTCCTGCTCGATTAGCTCCTTGTTTACTATTCCTTCAGAAAGTAGCCGTTTAATTGTATCTTTCCCCCACCTGTCAGACTGTTTTTATTTTTATCTTTCTACGTTTTGTTCATTTTACCCCTCCTCAAACAACACCCTTTAACCCCATATAAGATATGTTATCTGAATATGAAGAATATAAGCAACTTTGAGGGAGGATTTTATCCTGTAATATTCGTACTATCCCTTACCACCACTGTCTCAGCTGCGAGGTCGCCAAGGCGTTGCCATTTCAGGGTGGCGGTGATGGAGATAACACCTACGAAATAGTAGAACAGGCCGTCAATGATGCGGAGGAGGTTTCTGAGCATTGCCCTTGGAATACCGCATTTTGACAGGTCATCCCTGACGACCTTTATCCCGCAGATCTTCTTGCCCAGGGTTTTTCCAAACACTCCTTCAAGGATGCTGTGGTAGAGAAATCCGCCTATGAGCATAAATCCTCCGGAAAGGAATGCAAGTGCAAAGAACAGAAAGGGGTTTTCCGAGTAGTTTCCTTTGTAAAAAATATAAAAGGTGCCAATCATTGGAATGGACAGAAGTATGGAATCGATTGTCTTCGCCAGGAACCTTCTGAAGAGGCTTGCAAACTCATACTCTTTGGAGTTAGCCTGCCAGTGCCTTAACTTGAATCGATTAACAATCATGGAGGCTACCAGTATGAGTATAAAAAAGAGTAGGGTGAAGCCCATGGGAACCAGGATACAAATATATCTGTCCGTCTGCAGGAAAAAGGGGCCGCTTATCTTAATCGGATTACTAAGCTGATTGTCTTCAAATAGATAAAGGTTCTGTGAAAAGAGTGTCTGCTGGTACAGGGCTATCCTTCCATGAAAAAGCACAGGAGACAGCTTCATGGTGAGCCCCTCTATATCGTAGTAACCAATCTCCTTCCATTGAGAGTTCTCGAATCTGTATAATGTTAGCCTTGTGAGGTCTGGGCCCTCGGCTGTTTGATAGATCAGTGTTTCTTCTCCCGTGTTGAATGTGCCATAGTTACCTGTACGGTAAATACTCTCAGGCAAAGACCATTCCCTGCCATTGTAAAAGGATGCGTATATCATCTCATCGTCGCTTTGCCACAGGAGCAAAGGAACACCTCTGAAGAGATCAAGCCTTATGCTACAGTATGTTGTCTTTTTCGTATCCAGGAACTCAGGCAGGGAAATCTCCCTGGTTTTGCCGTCTTTTATCAGACAGAGGCGTATGCCCCTGCCTGTCTTGCTGAGCACCCATATGCCGTAATCGGCTACAGCGCCTTTTGGCGAGAAGCCTATGCCGGGTACTCGATGCTCCTGCCATCTGTCTCCATCGAAGACCCTGTAAAGCCCCCTGCTGAAGAAATAGATTTTGTCGTTCCACTGGTACATTGAAGAGTAGGGTTTTATCTCCTCCGGTTTTGAAAGCCTGGAGGTATCGAACACCTGCAATACTGTTATCTCTTTTGGAGCAGCTGTTTCAAAAAAGCTCCCCTGCGGTTTTATTGTTTTGCCAAAAATATATAACCGATTTTTGATGGCAGCCACATCTTCCGTAATTGTCGGAACAGGCATCATATCAAAGATAAGAGATGGTTTGAAGATCATCAGGGCAAAGGAAAGAGCATACAGCAGCAAAAAGGAGAGCACGCCCATGGCAGCCACGGTCAAGGCAAGACGCAGATTCCTCTTCTTTTCCCTCTGGATGTCAATAGCCTGCTTCACTGCTTCCCTCCGTCATCAGACTGTTCCCTGTCCTGGCAGAGATAGGGAACTTCTTTATTGCAGAGGCTGTGTAGATAAAAACACAGATCAGCCTCCACAGGTGTTTTTTGCTCTCGCAATAAAAAGCCTCAACTTTTCATGATCCTTTATCCCCTTTTCCGCCTCAACGCCACTGCTTACATCCACTGCATAGGGCTTTACTCTGGCTACGGCCTCGGCTATATTGTCAGGGGTAAGTCCACCGGCAAGTATCACAGGACCGAACTTTTTTGCCTCTACGGCAATATCCCAGTTAAAGACCTGGCCAGTGCCGCCAGGTGAGTCTGGAGAGTAGGTATCAAGGAGATAGGCAGAGACCTTATACCTCTTCAGCAGCTCAAGATCAGTAAAGTCCCTTACCCTGAATGCCTTTATCACCCTTGGCCAGAAAGAGCACTCCTCCTGCGGCTCTTCACCGTGTAGTTGTACGATATCAAGTCCTGTGAAATCTACAGTTTCTTTAATCTCAGATGGGGGAGCATTGACGAATACTCCCACAGTGGTGACAAAGGGAGGCAGAAGGGAGATGATATTTTTTACTGTTTCAGGAGAGACGTGGCGAGGGCTTTTGGGATAGAACACAAAGCCAAGGGCATCCGCACCGAATTGGACTGCTGCAAGGGCATCCTCAGCACGGGTAATCCCACAGATCTTTACCCTTACCATGAAAGTTAACCCAGTAGTTCCGAATGTACCTTTACGTTCAGCTCAGACTTGATAGTCTCTACATATGATCTCAGTGTCTTGTTTTGTTTGTCAGCAAGAAGGGCATCACGGATGGCCTTAAGAAACTCCTGATTGCCCTGGAACTCTTTAAGATCAAGCTCTGTCAGGGTAACGGATTCCTCTATTAAAGAACGAATCTTCTTCAGTAGCAATTCTCTACGCTTCATCTCCTCATAGTATCTTGGCGTAAGCCTGTTTATTTGAAGGGTCCTGAGGTAAATATCCTTGCTGAATCTTCCATCTCTCATAAAGGCTGGTTCATGCATGATAGCATCCTGAAGTTCCTTATCGGTTACAGTAAGCCCAATCTGCCGGGCCTTTATCAATAAAAGCCTCTCTTCAAGCAGTGTTTCCAGGGCCTTCTCCTTCAGGTTCAGCTTTTCCTCCATATCTGCATCAAACTTATCCTGGTAAATATCCCGATAGAAATCCCTCAATCTGTCGTAAACCCTCCAGTATTCGTCAAGATAGATTTTGTCCTTACCAATCTCTATTACAACTGGGTTCTGATTCCGATCAACAGGCCCCACATAGAAAAAGATAAAGGATATGATTACAAGAAATAAAAAGATATAGAAAAATTTGGCATGCTTTCTCATGAAGTGTAACATTATCTCAACCTCCTATAAAAGTTCCGGGTTCTAAGCTCAATGTTCAAATTAGTATCTTCCCTCAAAATAGTCCTCAAGAATCTCTCTATGGTCAAAGGCTATATTTTCAGGCAGGTTCTCCCTGGTAAATACGGCTGCCTCCTTTGCATCGTCAGCAGCCCTGGGAGTTCCTTCGGCCTTTGCAATATATACAGTGGTGATTGTGTGAAATCGTGGGTCCCTGCCTGGTGCAGAGTATGTATGAAACTGTCGGACCAGCTCTATATCAAGGCCTGTCTCCTCTTTTGCTTCTCGCCGGGCTGCATCCTCCAGGCTTTCGCCATAGTCAACAAAGCCTCCGGGCAAAGCCCATCCATAAGGCGGATTTTTCCGTTTTATAAGAACTATCCCATCCTTTGTCTCTATAATTATATCGACTGTTGGCAGGGGATTGCGGGGGTTTTCTATACTTCCCATAATTTATAATAGTTTATTCCTCTGGTTTTTGAATCTGATATTGAAAATCACCCTCGGGTATTATTGTGGAGATGGCATGCTTATAAATCATCTGAAGAGATGTTTCCTTCAAGAGAATAACAAAATTATCAAATCCCTTTATAACTCCTTTCAGTCTTACGCCGTTTGTCAAATACACGACCACAGACACCTTTTCTTTTCTTAATTGATTCAAAAAGGTATCTTGTAATTTCTGATTTGCACTTCCCATCGCCTCGCTCCTTATTTATTGTAATAATCTGACCTCAGGGTCATCTGTATTTTATCATAAAGCAGTGTATTTTAATCAAAACTTTTGGATATGAGTATCATCCTCATCATTAATCATTTATGTCGAAAATATCAACATCTTCTGTGTATTTTTTCTTTTTATACTGGGTTATTTTCAGCATCCTGGTGATGATATCGTTCATCCTTATGCACTGGGACTCCATCATTTCTATCTCCTCTTTAATATCCTTGTTGTCTGATGTCTTGTCTTTCAGGAGTGACAACAGATTAAGCAGGATTGTGAGAGGCTGTCGCATCTCATGTGCAGTGGCTCCTGCAAGCTCCATTACTGCAGAGAGTTTTTCCTTTGTGGCATCATGAAGAATACGGAGTCGCCCGAACTCCCTCTCTTTCTGTGGATCCATGACCGTGACATCCGTAATGGTGTATATACGGTCCTCTATCTCAATCTCTTCACCGTCCTTTGCTGTAAAAAGCCTCTTAATTTTATCATCAGGGATTTCATCCGGGTACTTGCCGATAATATCCTCGATGTTTTTGCCAGTAATTTGTAAGAAGGCAGGGTTGACCACTTCGATAGTTCCAATAGGGCTTATTACGGCAATACCATCCACAATGCTGTCAAGGAGCTTCTGGTTTCGTGCTGAAATTTCCTCCAGCTGTTCATTCAGTCTCTTTACTGTTCTGAAGCCATCACTTATCCTTTTGGAGAAGAACCAGGTGATAGCCATCACAAAGGCGATTATAAATAGTCCGAAGGTTGCAAAGGAGATGGCGCTCTTTTTAACCTGAGCAGCATAAAGTCTGTCTGCAAAATCCACAGGAATATCTATGCTTATTCCTGCAGTGAGATTGCGGTGGCAGGAAAGGCATCTTCCTTTGATACTCAACGGAGCCATGAACCTGTAGTATCTAACACCCTGAATGACGGCGGTGCTGGTTGCCTCTTCAGAGGTGCCATATTTGAAGCTTACAAGGGTCTCTCTTTCCCACTTGTCAGGGCTATTAGGTGTGTTAACAGACTCCAGACTGGTGATATGAAATCTGTAGGCTGCTCTCTTTCTTGTAAGGGTGTCTATTACGGGACTGTACACTGCCGGGTCAATACGGGTGTATTCCTTTCCCATAATGGATAGACGTCTTTTGCTTATGGTCTTGTTGAGATGCTCCGTAGTCTCAACAAAATAGCCGCCATGGGAGCCTCTCCACAGGGCTGACGTTACAATGTGCTGGTATAAAGCACGGGCATAAAGGATGAAATTCTTCTTTTGTATATCGTCTATGCTCTTTTTCTGCCAGTGAATTACTGATATGAAGAGTATAATGAGTACTATTATTAAAGGCAAAGACAGTACAATAGCAAGCTTTACAGGACTGTATGGGTAGCGAACCCAGGACTTTAGGTCTGAGAGTTTCATTACTCCTTTATCCTCTTTACATTGGCTCCAAGCTGTCTGAGCTTGTGTTCAATTGCCTCGTAGCCCCTGTCCAGATGATAGACCCTGTCAATGATGGTTTCACCCTCGGCAGAGAGGGCTGCAAGCACAAGAGATGCACTGGCTCGGAGATCTGTTGCCATGACAGGAGCACCCTTTAGGGATTTTACTCCCTTTACTGTGGCTGTAGAGCCCTCTATGGTTATGTCGGCTCCCATGCGTCTGAGTTCAGCTACGTGCATAAAGCGGTTCTCAAAGATTGTTTCACGGATAATGCTGGTGCCATCTGCTATAGCCATCAAAGCCATAAACTGGGCCTGCATATCAGTGGGAAACCCTGGATAGGGCATTGTTTTTACATCCTTTGCTATAGGGCGTGTCGAGCCTATTACCCTGATTCCCCTGTCTGCCTTCTCTATCTGGATGCCTGTTTCCTGAATCTTTGCTATTACAGATTCTAAATGCTCTGGTTTTGCATTCTCAATAGTGATGTCTCCTCCTGTAATGCCTGCTGCCACGATAAATGTGCCTGTCTCGATTCTGTCAGGAATTACCTGATGCTCAAGTGAGCCAAGTTCATCCACACCCTCAATGGTAATAACACTGTCTCCTGCACCATGAATACGAGCTCCCATGCTGTTGAGGGCATCTGCGAGGTCTGTTACCTCTGGCTCACGGGCTGCATTTTCAATCCTCGTGGTGCCTTTGGCAAGGGTGGCTGCCATCATAAGGTTTTCCGTGCCGGTAACAGTGGGGATATCAAGATAAATCTCTGCACCGGTTAGTCGTTTGGCCCGTGCCGTAACATAGCCGTGTTCAAGCTCGATAACTGCTCCCATCTTTTCAAGGCCCATAAGATGGAGATTTATAGGTCTGGCACCAATAGCGCACCCTCCTGGCAGTGACACCTTTGCCTGCCCATACCTTGCAAGCAAGGGACCCAGAACGAGTATGGAGGCCCTCATGGTTCTGACAAGTTCATAGGGTGCCTCATATGTATTGATTTTGCGTGTGTCCAGGGAGACGGTGGAGTTTTGAATATGAAACTCTGCACCAAGGTGGCTTAGCAAATTCCCCATTGTGTTAACATCCCTCAAAAGTGGGATGTTGGATATCCGATGCTGTCCAGCAGAGAGAATAGTGGATGCCATTATCGGAAGAGCGGCATTTTTGGCTCCCGAAACACTTACTTTGCCTTTAAGCCTCTGTCCACCGCTGATTAACAGTTTCTCCATGCTATGGCTTCTTCCTTACAAAGGTGAGTACTCGCGGGATACCTGCCAGATCCTTCCTGGATCTGATGAGGTCAAGTCCATGAGTTGCTGCTATATTTATTACATCAGCTGCCTGGTCTATTCCGATTTCAAGAACCACAAGTCCGACAGGATTTAGATAAAAGGATGCTTTCCGAAGGATTTTCCTGAAAAACTCCAGACCGTCTATGCCTCCGTCCAGTGCCTGCCTGGGCTCGTAAAGGGAGACCTCCTGCTGAAGGCCGGGGATATCGTTACTTCGTATATACGGAGGGTTCGATACGATAAGATCAAAGGTCATTCCATCTACGGGTTCAAACAGTTTCCCCTTCAGTGGGATGAAGTTTTCAATATTATTTATTTCAATGTTCTGTCTGCAGTAGTAGAGGGCCTGCTCTGATGGTTCAACCCCAATAATCCTTGAGCCTGGAATCTCCTTTGCAAGGGTCAGTCCAATGCAGCCTGAGCCGGTTCCTATATCGAGAACTGATGGGTTTTCTTTTAAAAATCCATCTTTTCTGAGGCTCAGTATTTCGTCAATAACCGTCTCTGTTTCAGGTCGAGGAATCAAAACGCCCGGGCCAACCTTTATTGTCAGGCCATAAAACTCCACTTCTCCGAGGATATACTGGAGGGGGACTCTCTCTGTCCGCTTTTCAACCATCTCCTGTAAAGTGCTTTCAACTGAAGGTTCTAAACGGGGATTATCTCTATAAAGGCTGGTTCTGTCAAGTCCAAGGACGTGGCAGAGAATAATTTCAGCCTCCTTTCCTGGCTCAGGAATGCCTCTGGCAGAGAGTTGTCTTGATATTCTCTGGAGTGTGTCCAGTGCTTTCATCTCTGATATGGGTGAGATTGTCATTGGATGAGTTTAAGCAACCCCTGACAGGGATTCTTCCTTTTTCAGTGCCTCTGTCTGATAATGTGTGATCAGGGCATCGATTAACTCATCCAGGTCTCCCTCCAGTATCTGGGAAAGTTTTTTCAATGTCAGTCCTATTCTGTGATCAGTAACCCTGTTTTGAGGGAAATTATAGGTCCTGATCCTTTCGCTTCGGTCACCGCTGCCTATCTGGGCACGTCGTGTCTCGGTGATCTCCTTTTCCTGCTCAGCAAGCTTGATTTCATAAAGTCGTGCCCTCAGAACCCTCATTGCCTTTTCGCGATTTTTGTGCTGTGAACGTTCATCCTGGCATTGTACAACGATTCCTGTCGGAATATGAGTGATCCTTACGGCAGATGAGACCTTATTAACATGCTGCCCACCTGCTCCGGATGCCCTGTAGGTATCAATCTTTAAATCCTTTTCGTCTATCTTTATATCTATATCCTCAACCTCCGGAAGGACTGCTACAGTGGCAGCAGAGGTATGAATGCGTCCTGATGTCTCTGTGACCGGTACTCTCTGTACCCTGTGAACACCGCTTTCGTATTTGAGCCTGCTGTAAGCACCGCGGCCCTGAATGGATATAATAATCTCCTTGAATCCTCCCAGCCCGGTGGGATTGGAGTCAAGTACTTCAACCTTCCAGTTCTTCCTTTCAGCATACTTTGAGTACATCCTGAACAGGTCCGCTGCAAACAGGGCAGCCTCTTCGCCTCCGGTTCCTGCTCTTATCTCAAGAATCACGCTACGCTCATCCCTGGGATCACGAGGTAGAAGAAGAACCTTGAGGTCCTGCTCCAGTACGGGCAGACGCTCCTTGATCTCCTCTATCTCTTCTTCGGCAAGTCCCCTGAGTTCCGGGTCTCCTGTTTTCAGGATCTCTTCAGCCTCTTTAAGGTCCTCTAATAGCTTCTTGTACTCTCTGTACCTGGTTACAATCGGTTCAAGGTCAGACTGCTCCTTGCTTAACCGCATGTAACGCTCGGTATCCCTGATAACCTCAGGGTCGGAGAGGTTTTTTGTAATCTGTTCATATTTGTCTTCTAAAATGCGAAGCTTTTCAAGCATGTTGTTCCTCTATTACTGTGGTTAATGATGTCAGGGCCACCTCAATCTGGTCTTTGTCAGGCTCCCGTGTGGTTAGCCTCTGAAGCATAATGCCGGGTATTATAAAATACCTGAATATTCCTTTCTGGCTCCTTTTAGCGGAGACTTTAAGTATTTCATAAGACAATCCCGCCACAAGGGGAATGAGTAACATCCTGAGCCCCAGTTTCTCAATAAATCCCATATGGTGAGGAATGAATGAAAAGACCAGGATGCTTATAATCATCACAATTAAAAGAAAGCTTGTTCCACACCTTGGATGCTGGGGGCTGTATTTTGTAGCAATCGTTTCTGCTTCAAGTTGAGCGCCATCCTCGTAGGCATGTATTACCTTGTGTTCAGCTCCGTGGTACTCGTAAATTCTCCTCATCTCACTCCAAAGACCGATGAGGTATATATAAAGAATAAAAATTACTACCCTTATAATGCCATCGGTTAAATTAAAGAGCAATGTACTCTCTTTTACCATGCTAAAGAGACTGCCCAAAATCTTTGTCAGATAAAGGGGTAAAAAGATAAAGAGTCCGATACCCAACAGTAGAGCTATAGTGATGGTTATCCCACTCATTAGTGGTGAGATCTCCCCCTCTTCTTCATAAGCCTTGGATGCTGAAAAATCAATGGCCTTTATTCCGAGAACCACCGATTGTACCAGGGCCACTGTTCCTCGTATAAGAGGAAGTTTCAGAAACATAGGCAGCGGCCGTAGATTCTCTTTCATTGTATGGATTGCTCCATCCCTTGCACGAACTGCCACTGCCCAGGTGCGGTTAGCCCGCATCATTACGCCTTCTATAACCGCCTGTCCGCCTATATTGCGTCTCTTTGTGTAAAGAAGAAGAGACTTTCCAAGCAGGAACAAAAAGATAATGGCCTGCCTAACACCTCTTCCGAGCATTTATTATTTGCCGTGCTTTGCGTATTTCTTTCTAAACTTCTCGACCCTTCCTTCTGTATCCACGATTTTTTGCTTTCCTGTAAAGAAAGGATGGCATTTGGAGCAGATATCAACCTGTATTTTTGGCTTTGTGGATCTTGTTACAAAGGTCTCTCCGCATGCACATACTACCTGTGTCTCCATATACTCTGGATGAATACCCTCTTTCACTTTACAGAACCTCCTTGCTAAGTTGTTTGTTTGGGTTTTGAATTATAT
>JALUAR010000178.1 GCA_027050975.1 Thermodesulfovibrio sp. | reverse complement strand
GATTTTGATGATCTGGTCAATAGAGAACTTATTTGGTCTCATTGCCATGCTCCTCCTTCTAATTAAAATTCTACATAATTGGTGTCTCATTTTTGGGGAGCACTTCACCAGAACATCCCGCCTGGGAAGATCTTATAGAAATAAAGAATATAGAAGATGAAATCAGGGAAATAGAGAGTGATATCAGAGCGTTACAGACAACTTGAAGATATAGCAATAAGGGAATATGCTGATATAATTGAAGGGACAGATTTATGATGCAATAAGCTATTATTTTGACCATAAAGAAGAGATTGATAAAGAAATCCAGGAAAATACTCTGAAAGAGTTAATGAAGAAGTACAATCTCAGATTTATTCCTGAAAAGAAATCAGGTATTGGAAGAATTGTAACAGATAGAGAATTTGAAGGATTGTCTGAAGAAGAAAAAGAAAAGGCATATACCTGGGATACCCTGCCTGAAGAATACAATCGATGATACCTCTGAGGCTTTACATTGATGAGATGATTCCAACGGATCTGGCGTTAATATTGAGACAGTATGGATATGATATTATGACTGCAAAAGAGGCAGGCATGCTTGGAAGAAGTGATGAGGAGCAACTTGCATTTGCAGCTAATCAAGGTAGAGCTATCCTTACTTTTAACATAAAAGACTTCGTAAAACTGCAGGAGGAATGGTTTGCTAAAAATATTAGATTCCTGCAGGAATTTTCTTAATTAACCCTCAGGCATATTGAATAAAAAGTGACAGACCTTCATCCCCTGTTACTCATGTATTCCATCCCCTCTTGACAGCTTTTCAGGAGACCCGAGTACAAGCTGTACTTGCTTTTTGTTACGGAAAGGGCTGGTATACCTCATCCTTCCAGAGCTGGTATAATCATTTTCTCAATCTCCTTAACTGAAACAGTGTATACCCCTTTCCCCAGAGGATATGATTCCTCTCCAGGATAGATTACAAAACCTCGTTTACATTTAAGATCATCATAGGCTATCCAGAATCCCTTTTCTGGTCTTGGTGTAAGGGAGAGTTTTATCTCTACTGGCAGAGGTCTGTTCTTGTTGTCCATGATGATAAGATCAACTTCAGCTCCAGCAGCGGTACGGTAAAAGTATATTGGTGTATCCTCAGGAAGTATCCCTGCTATCTGTTCAATAATAAAACCTTCCCAGGAGGTACCCTGAACTGGGTGTCCATAGAGTTCGTCAATGGTTTTTATCCTCAAAAGGCTATGAAGCAGGCCCGAGTCTCTAATATACACCTTTGGTGATTTTACAAGCCTCTTTTTTATGTTTGGATGATAGGGGATAAGTTGCCTGATAACAAAGGTTTCCTGTAGGATGTCCAGATAGTGTCTTACTGTAGGAGCTGAAACACCAAGTGCTCGTGCAATCTGACTTGCGTTCCAGAGTTGTCCATGCATATGAGCAAGGATACTCCAGAATCTCCTCAGGTTTACCGAGGATACCTGGATGCCCAGTTGAGGGATATCTCTTTCTAAATGGGTTTTTATAAAGGCATCTCGCCAGATATAACTTTCTTCATCAGTGTTACTGAGAAAGCTCTCCGGGAGCCCACCTCTTAACCATAGCCTCTGTATCTCATAGTTTATCTCTGATAGTAGAAAAGGGGACAGTTCATGATATATTATACGACCTGCAAGGCTCTCTGAGGACCTTTTTATAAGATCAGGAGAGGCGGAGCCAAGAATGAGAAACCTGCCAGGCTGTCTGTTCCTATCAACAATTGCCCTCAGGAGAGGAAATATCTCAGGCATCCGCTGTATTTCATCAATAATTACCAGTTTGTCCTCATGGGTACTTAGATACAGTTCAGGTTCATGAAGTTTATCCATGTCTGATGGTAATTCAAGATCAAGATACACACACTCCCTCTCCACATCTTTTTGAAGCATTCTGGCAAGGGTGGTTTTCCCAACCTGCCTGCAGCCAATAATGCCCACTACAGGAAATTGTGTAAGAGACCTCAAAACCCGTTTTTTCAGTCTTCTGTCAATCATCTTCCTTGTATTTTAAAACAATTTGTTTCAATTTGCAAGGAAAATATCGCTTCAAAGTGGTTGACATTTCCGTCCAGGACACCATGTAGAGGATAGACTTTCATCCCTCGTCATCCCCTCTTGACAACTTATCAGAAGAAAGAGCCCCTTAAATCTGCTATAATTCATAGATGAAAATCTGAAAAGGCGTGAAGAAGATAGAAGGGAGGTATTTATGAGTTCAACGGTAATCAAACTTAAAAAATAGCAGATATTGGACAAACTGGTTGAAGCAGGTCTGTTTTCCTCCAGAGATGAAGCAGCAAGGGCCGCAACAGTTAAGTATGCCTATGACCCTGTTTTTTTTCAGTTCTGAAACAATGTGGAGGGAATTGACAAAACAGAAAAGACGGAATGTCTCACCTGAATAACTGCAAAAGGACCTTAATATCATAGCTCAACTATGAACCTTCTGCTACAGAATTTTGAAGTCGCTGGGGCGTGTCTTGAATTTTGCCCTTTTGATTTAAAAAAAGCGTGGAGATGGGTGGAGAGGCGAAAATAAAGCATAATGAAATTCAAAAAGAAAGGTCTTCTTAACCCCCTCAC
>JALUAR010000177.1 GCA_027050975.1 Thermodesulfovibrio sp. | reverse complement strand
AAAGATCTCTGGAAAAGACCGATGATATTATACTTATAATGGAGCATTATCCTGTTATTACTCTGGGAAAGCATGGTAATAAAGAAAATTTACTTACAACAGAAGAAGAACTCTCCAGACTTAATATAAAATTTGTAAAAACTGACAGAGGAGGAGATATTACATATCATGGTCCTGGACAGCTTGTTGTATATCCTATAATTGATCTTCATACCAGAAATATTGCCATAAAGCAGTATATACGTATTCTTGAGGATACAATGATAAGAACCAGCATGGATCTGGGCATTAAAGCTCATAGAGTTGAAGGACAGATAGGTGTCTGGGTTGGGAGACAGAAACTCGGTTCCATAGGAGTAAGAGTAATAAAAGGGATTACATGTCATGGGCTTGCATATAACGTAAATATAGATCTTGAAAATTTTAAATATATTATACCATGTGGAATAAAAGGAGCAGGGGTTACATCTGTAAAAGAATTACTTGGCAGGAAGGTGGATATGGAAAAAGTAAAAAAAATACTTGTACAACATCTCATTGAACTTATTGAAAAGCCTAGAATTGAAAATAAATAAAAGGAGAGGGGTTTAATCCTACAACCTTGTATAAAAATATCAGAGAAAGGGCAATTATACCTCCCATAACCGGAGAGGGAAGTCTTATAAATCCATACTCCAGTTTGTGCCATAATTTTGAAGGCAGATAATGTCCTGCATAACCAACTACAAGAGCTACCCATACAATCCATGAAATATTTACAATATAAAGATCCATTCTGCTTATAAGGGATAGTATTTCCAGAAACTGGGTGAATGTATCGCTACGGAAAAGGAGCCACAAAACTGAAACAGCATGGAAGCAAAAAAACCAGGCTACAAAATTGTATATACCAGCTTTCCATGAAGTTAAGTCCTTAAGCCATCTTCCAGGCACAGTATCCTGCCAGTATCTGGTAATTGCAAGAAGAATACCATGTATTCCACCCCAGATAACAAAAGTCCATGAGGCTCCATGCCACAGTCCACCGAGAAGCATTGTAATCATAAGGTTAAGATAGGTTCTTATTCTACCCTTTCTATTACCACCCAGAGATATGTATAGATAATCTCTCAGCCAGGTGGAAAGGGTTATATGCCATCTTCGCCAGAATTCTCTTATATTTGTTGATAAATAAGGCAGATTAAAATTTTCCGGCAGTTCTATGCCGAGAAGTTTTGCCGAACCTCTTGCAATATCTGTATAACCTGAAAAATCACAGTAAATCTGAAGGGTATAGGCATACATGCCTATTATTAATTCCAGTGATGAGAATCTTTCAGGAAAATCAAACATCCGATCAACAAGATTTAATGCAAGCAGATCAGCTATGGCAACTTTTTTTATAAGTCCTCTCACTATAAGGTAAAGTCCTTCGCTCCCCTGTTCAGAATTAATTACCGGTTCCTTTTTTAATTGAGGGAGTAGAGTTGAAGCCCTCACAATAGGACCTGCTACAAGTTGTGGGAAAAAAGATACAAATAAGAGATATAGGAGATAGTTTTTTGTGGGCTGAATCCTGCCTCTATAAACATCTATTACATAGCTCAATGACTGAAATGTATAAAAAGATATACCCACAGGAAGTAAAAGATTTAACTGGATAGCCTCTAATTTATAATTAAAGAGTGAGGCTATCTCCATGATGGACCTGGAGAAAAAATTAAAATATTTAAATTTAAAGAGTACAGAAAGTGATGCAGAACTTGCTAAAAGAATAATTAAGTTCGTGGATAGTGGTATATTTGAAAAGGATAAGAGAATAAGCTATGAGGAACTTTTCGAAATTTACGAAAGCATGAAGGCAAATTATGGTGTAATCATAGATTATCTAAACGATAAATACAAAACTATAGAAAGTGCAAAAAAAGCTATGGAGGTATATAAGAAAGGCAAATATAGTTTCAAGCTTGTGGGTGTTGCTCAAGGAATCTCTTTGGAAGACTACATAAACTGCTACAAATGCCTTCTTAAGATAGGATACCGCTATATAGCGCTTGGAGGATTACTCAGAAGGAGAGGAGAGAGCAACTATATAGGTCTTAAGGATGAACAATTTTTGAAAGAGCTTATTGAAGAAATAAAGGGAAATTTTAAGCCTAGTTGGATATTCACTTTTGGAATTTTTAATCCTAAAAGAAAAAATCTCCTTGAAAATCTTGGGATTTGGGGGGCTGACTATAAAGGATGGTTATTCCATTATAACGAATCCTACTCTTTCATTAAAGATTATTTGAACTGGTTGAAAACTCCTTACCGTATTTTTATTTTCGCTCAAGTGGATTATTACGGATTACTGAAAAGTTTATACAAGCTGAGTTATTCATCTGCGGACTCTAAATCTATTGTAAAAAAAGAAAAACTTCTTTTGGATAAAAGTCTAAGAAAGGTGAACACGTCTCTGCAGGAGTTTAGGTTCAGGAAGGTTAGGGAAGAGCTTTATAGGATATTTTCCGAATAGTAAAATTTCTGGCACGCTTTTTGCAACTTTCGGGGTCAGGAGGAAGGAAGATGAAGGTAGTGATAATCGGAAACGGGATAGCGGGGACCGCGCTCGTCGAGGAGATACTCCAGCAGACTGACGGCAGGGAC
>JALUAR010000176.1 GCA_027050975.1 Thermodesulfovibrio sp. | reverse complement strand
GACCCAGGGCAAATGGAGTTCTCCTGCCTTTCCATCTTTGATATATACAGGTAAAACCTGTTTGCTTTATAACAATAACACAAATTCATTGTAGGAGGTGGTTTTAGTATGTATCTGGCAAGAACTGATAAATGGTACCTTGAAAGGATAATATGGCTGATAGCAGGGCTGTTTACACTGACAGGCACCATACTTGCCGCAGTGCACAGCAAGTACTGGCTGATCCTGACCGGACTGGTGGGTGTTAATCTGATTGTTTTTGCAACAACGGGATTCTGCCTGATGGCAAATATCCTCTATAAGTTAGGGGCAAGACCATTGATAAAGAGGGATTGATGGTTCAGCCTCAACAGAGACATGGATCGTACCACCCTCCAGTGAATGTTTGTTATCGTTACGCCGGGTCGGGATATAGGATATAATATTTAAAGAAAGGGGTGAGAGTTATGCCATTTTATACATGTGTTTGTATTGACTGCGGAAGGGTATTTACAGTGGCCCTGAACAGGGAAAGCGAACTGGAGGGCACCCAATGTCCGTCATGTGGCTCCAGAAGGATCAATGTTGTGCCTCCTGAGTTTGTAAGTGCCGGCGGTGGCTGAAACCCATGGGGTGGTTGTTAGCCCGTGGGGCTGGCTCTATTTGTTCGGACAATATGACAAGCATTCCTTTCCCTTGAATTTCTGTCTTTTGGAGGGATTGAGGGACAGAATTGCAGGATTAACCTGCCTCTTTTCTTCCACAAAATTACTATAGATGTTATACTACTATTAAGAAAGCTTAAAGGGAGGCAGAGCATTATGAGTAAGTATGATAATGCCTTAGAGATTGCTCCAGGAGTGTACTGGGTTGGGTTTTATGACAAGAATGCTGGATTTCATTGTAATCCCTATCTGTTAGTTGATGGTGATGAGGCGGTGCTTTTTGATGCCGGGACAAAACCCCATTACGAGATTATAATGAGGAAGATTATGGAGGTTGTGAATCCCATCAACATAACCCATATTGTGCTGCATCACCAGGACCCCGACCTCTGTGCTGCCGTACCGGATATGGAACGATTATGCAGTCCTGACTTGAAAATAGTAAGTTCCTGGAGGGCAGGTGTGCTTATTGCTTACTACGGAATCAAGTCCGAGTTTTATTATGTTGACAGGAACAATTATCAGCTTAAGTTAAAAAGCGGAAGGACTCTTAAATTTATACCGACTCCCTTCTGCCACTGTCCTGGTTCCATTGTCACATTTGATGAAAAGACAGGTGTTCTATTCAGCAGTGACCTCTTTGGTGCCTTTTCTTTTAACTGGGATATCGAGGCAGGGCCATACTATATGGAGGCAATGAAGGCATTTCATGAGCCTTATATGGCTTCCAAGGAGATACTAAGACGTAGTATAGAGCGAATACAGAAGTATCCGGTGAAGATCATCGCTCCCCAGCACGGTTCTGTCCTGAAAGGAGACAAGGTTGCGGAGGCAATGAGCATACTGAAGGAACTGGACTGTGGTGACGAATTTATTCCATGGCAGGAGGTATAGTGATGGATGCCTACAGGAATCTTATCGAGATTTTGATAAAGAGAGAGCTTGGAATTCTGGGCAAAGAAAGAGTGGAAAGCATTTTAAAGGAGCTTGATATAAAATTCGACTTTGAAACCCAGAGGGTAATCAGCTACGATGGAAATGGCAAAGAGGTGCTTCAGCAACTGGGAGAGAAGATCCTTGATGTGGGTGGAGAGATTGCACTGATTGGAGCCAGGGTCACAATCTTTCTTAATGCTGGCAGGGAGAACCTGGAACTACCTCCAGTGTTTTCATGAAATCAGTGTCATTATGCGATTGAAAATCCCGCCCTGCGGAAGGCATTAACCTCTGGATGCTGTCTTGAAGAAGAGACTGTGCTGTTTAAGAAAGGATCTCAGAGCCTATACCCTCCTGGGTGAATATCTCTAAAAGCAGGCAGTGAGGTACACGTCCGTCTATGATATGGGCCTTCTTAACCCCTTCTTTTACTGCCTTCAGACATGCCTCCACCTTTGGAATCATCCCTCCCGCAATAGTGCCGCTTTTTATCATCCTTCTGACTCTGCTTCCTTTGAGGGTTGGAATCAGTTTGCCTTTGCTGTCAAGTATACCGGCAACATCGGTAAGCAGTATCATTTTCTCAGCTTTCAAGGCGGATGCAATGGATGATGCCACATAATCGGCATTGATATTAAGCGTTTTCCCCTCTTCACTAATACCCACAGGTGCTACAACAGGGATGAACCCGCTCTGGTCGAGGCTGATCAGAACATCGGGATTTACTGCTGTCACATCACCGACCAGGCCGAGATCAATGATTTCGTCTGTTCCTGTTTCAGGAGAAGGCTTCCTGATGATCTTCTTTTTTGCCTTTATAAGGGAGCCGTCCTTTCCGGTGAGTCCTATGGCCTTCCCGCCGAAACGGTTTATAAGGGAGACTATCTCCTTGTTTACCAGCCCTCCTAAGACCATCTCAACGATATCAATTGTTTCCTCGTCTGTCACCCGCTGGCCATGTATAAAGGTAGGGCTTTTCCCCATTTTCTTCATAGTCTCGGAGATCTTTGGACCACCGCCATGAACGATAACGGTGTTAATTCCTATGTAG
>JALUAR010000175.1:1849-12139 GCA_027050975.1 Thermodesulfovibrio sp. | reverse complement strand
TTCTTACAACCGAACCTGTTCTTACTGAAACCATTTATCTACTTGGTCCATCTGCAAAAGCACAGAAGGTATCTATTGAGTTTATCCTTAAAGGAGGGGCAGTTCTTGTTCCACAAGCTCTTGAGAGTCTTTCAAGAGTTAAGGCTTTGATGGAAAAATATAGTGACATTCCGATGGACTTTGCCGATGCCACCCTGGTAGTCCTTGCCGAGGAAACAGGCATCAGGGAAGTCTTTACGCTTGATAGAAGAGGGTTTAGTGTCTATCGTATCCATGGAAGAAAGACCTTTAAGATATGGCCTTAATAGAAAAAGGATAATGAAAGACACCATTGCGCTTTCAACCACCGCCTCAGTTGAACAGGTTTTTCAGATAATAACAGACCTTGAGATGATAAAAAAGTGGGAACTCTCGCACAATCTTCCACTGGTCAGGCATGAGTGGATACCAGACACAGGCACGGTTAAGGAGGGCAACATCCTCAGGATAATAACACCTTTCTGGAGATTTGAGGCAAGGTGTACAGGGGTGCAAGAGTATGAAGTAAGGTGGGAATTTATTAAGGGTCCGTTGAAGGGTATGGAGTTCTGGCGTGCAGAGCCTTCAATAGAGGGTTGCCAAATAATAAAGTATCTTGAATATGAGATTCCTGCTCTTAGTGATAGATTGCTCTGGCATTTTGGTGGACGATGGATTCACAACCGGGCAAGCAGAAGACAACTTGAAGGTATTAAATATCTTGCACAGGAGGGTGATTTATGACAGATTTCAATAAATCAAACTGGGCAAGGCCTGAATTCAGCAGGGAGTTCAGGGACAATGCTGACATCTATGTTATAGAGCGAAGGTGACTTCTTAATATAATGAAATCATTTTAAAGATACCATTTTGCAGAGAAAAGGCATATTTCTGTGCTTGGACCTGGGGTGTGGAACTGGCACTCTTACGCTGAAGATAAGAGAGAAGACTTCGGGGAGGAGCAATAGTCTAACCTAACAGTCTTCTGAAAGCATCTGGCAAGAATTTGATTAACTCACCAGCTGTCAGGGAGTATTCTGTCAGGTGCCTGGCAGCAATATCTCCTGAGAGTCCATGAATATAAACTCCTGCTATTGATGCATCTACAGGTGAAAGGTTCTGGCCAATAAGTGCTGCAATAATACCTGTAAGCACATCCCCTGCACCTGCTGTTGCCATCCCTGGATTGCCAGTTGAATTTATATACTGATTACCTTCTGGAGTGGAGATTACGGTTGGAGCACCTTTTAAGACGAGCACCGCAGCCGTCTCTTCAGAAAAACTCCTTGATATATCAAGCCTGTTGGCTCTGACCTCTTCTGTGCTACAGCCTGCAAGACGCGACATCTCACCTAAATGCGGAGTTAGGACAGAGGGGGAGATGGTTTTACAGAAAAGCCTTTTAAGCCCTTCATAACCAGACTCAGAGAGGGCATTAAGACCATCTGCATCAATAACCATTGGCAGAGGCGACAGCCTGACAAGCTCTCTTACAAGCTGCCATGTTTCTTTGCTCCTGCCAAGCCCGGGGCCTATTGCAAGCACATCAGCACGTTCGTGGATAAAATCCATAATACTGTCAAGTGCCGTCATTGAAATCGTTCCATCTTCACTGCAAGGAAGAGGTAGCATCATCTCCTCAAGCACACTACCCATAAGTGCCTTTGCTGCAGCATCAGGCAGGGCAATAGTAACAAGCCCGGCACCTGCCTTTAATGCTGCCCTTGCAGCCATCAAGGTCGCACCTGTTTTGCCTACAGAACCACCAACTATCAGTATATGACCATAATCACCCTTGTGTGTATCCTGTTCTCTATAGGGAATCAGTGCCTTTATAATATCTTCCTCTATAAGTTCTACCTTCAGGGAATCCGAGTTTGTAAGATGAGGTGGAAACCCTATATCTTCAACAAAAAGCTCTCCTGTGTATTCTGAGCCTGGAGGCAGGAGATGGCCAATCTTAGGCAGTCCAAAGGTCACCGTTGTATCAGCCCTTACCGCCTCGCCCATTACCTCACCGGTATCAGAGGAGATGCCAGTGGGAATATCAACAGCAACAACATAAGAGGCATATTGATTCACCAGACGAACTATCTTTGATAGATTATCCCTGAGAGGCTTGTTAAGCCCTGTGCCGATTATAGCGTCAACCACAATCGAATCTTTTAGATCCTTCCCTGAAGGTGCCCTGTTAATCACAACCTTTAAACCGAGTTTCTTTACGATCTCATACTGGTTGCGGCAGTCTTTGCTCAGTCTGTCTTCAGGTGAAAGGAGAAAAACCTTAACATTATACCCGGCGCGCTGAAGTTCCCTTGCAATAACAAGTCCGTCGCCTCCGTTGTTACCCCCACCTGAAAGCACAGCCACGGGCTGAATCACAGGAAATTTCTCAATAATTCTCTTAACAACAGAGATTCCCGCCCGTTCCATCAACACCATGGATGGGATGCCGATATCCTCAATAGTTGTTCTGTCAATCCCCCTCATCTCAGAGGCAGTGACTACCTTCATATAATGCCTCCAGTCTCGGTCTTCTCTATTATGACAAAGGCTACTGCAAAGTCGCCATCATGGCTGAGGCTGATGTAAATAACTCCAGAGCCGACCTTCTGCTGAAATAGATCTTCGGCCCTTCCGTACAACTTAATAAAAGGGGCACCTTTTTTATCATTAACTGTTTCAATCTCCTTAAGAGGGATCACCTCCTCTGCGCTTAAGGCCTTTATAAAGGCCTCTTTTGCGGCAAACCTTGCTGCAAGAGAATTGAAGGGCCTTGCCTTTTTCAGACAATAATCCTTTTCAGCCTCGGTAAAAACCCTGTCTAAAAACCTGTCACCCCACTTTCTGACAATCCGTTCAAGACGCTTTACACCAACTATGTCAACTCCGATGCCATAAATAGCGTTACGAGATATTATATCCATACCATGTTAATCCTCTACTTTCTTCTTACCCCTTATTACTTCATACTAATCAATTTCTTCATCTCCCTTACGGCCTGCTCAATGCCGACCAGAACGGCACGGGAGATTATACTGTGACCAATGTAAAGCCCCCTTATACCCTCAATAGCCGCAACAGGCTTCACATTGTAATATGTGAGGCCATGGCCTGCGTTAGCCAGAAGTCCGTTCAGTCGGGCCCTCTCCACAGCAGCCCTGACCTTCTTGAGTTCCTCATCACGGGCCTCTCCCCTGGCATTTGCATAGTGACCCGTATGTATCTCCACCATCTGTGCGCCTATATCCTTTGATATATCCACATCTGTAATAGAGGGATTGATAAAGAAGCTAACTGGGATACCTGCAGCGTTTATTCTCTCAACCGCTTCCCGGAGTCTCTGCTTCATACCCTGTAAGTCAAGGCCTCCCTCTGTGGTAAGCTCCTCCCTTTTCTCAGGCACTATGGTAACCAGGTCAGGCTTTACATCTATAGCAATTCCTACCATCTCCTCAGTGGCTGCCATCTCAAGGTTAAGCTCCACAGGCACAATCTCCCTGAGAAGTCTCAGGTCTCTGTCCTGTATGTGCCTTCTGTCTTCTCTCAGATGCACTGTTATACCGTCTGCTCCACCAAGTATAGCAAGGGTTGCTGCCATAACAGGGTCAGGCTCAAAGGTCATCCTCGCCTGTCTTACCGTGGCAACATGGTCAACGTTTACTCCGAGAATCATCTTAAAAACCTCCTTGTTAGTCAGTCTCTCTTAATCTTACCATCGTGCCTCTCTTTGCGGCACCGTAACGAAATACTGTCACTCCCTTACATCCCTTCTCATAGGCCAGCAAAAAGGCCTTTGCCACATCATCAGGCCGGGCACTCTTTGGAAGATTGATTGTCTTTGATACCGCATTGTCGGTATATGCCTGAAAGGCCGCCTGCATCTCTATGTGATCCTCCGGTGGGATCTCATGGGCTGTCTTGAAAAGCCTCTTTATCCTTTGCGGAACACCTTTTACTCCCCTTAATGTCCCCTTCGCCATCACCACATCCTCCAACTCTTTGGAATAAAATCCCTCCTTTTTGGCTATCCTGAAGAAGTATTTATTAACCTCCGTGAGTTCCGTATCTAAAATAAGCCTTTTAAAGGCAAGGGCGAAGATTGGCTCTATACCGCTTGAGCAGTCGGCAATGATCGATAGTGTGCCTGTGGGAGCAATGGTAGTTGTCGTTGCATTTCTGACCTTTGGCATCCCTCGTCTATCGTAAATAGAGCCTTTGAAATTAGGAAAGACTCCCCTTTCCTTTGCAAGCTCTGCGGATACCTCTTTGGAGATATTCTGAATAAATCGCATCAACTCACGTGCCAGGGAAAAGCCTTTTTCGCTATTGTACTGGATACCCATAAGGATCAGCAGGTCAGCCCATCCCATAACACCAAGGCCTATCTTTCTGTTACCTTTGTGCATACTCTCAATCTCTGGTATGGGATACTTATTGGCATCAATACAGTCATCCAGGAATCTAACAGCTGTCTGGATATCCTCTGCCAGTTGCTCATAATCAATATATGGCTTACCTCTGTCCTCCAATATTGAATTTCTGACATATTTTGAAAGATTCAATGAACCAAGCACACATGCCTCATACGGCAGCAGTGGCTGCTCTCCGCATGGATTTGTGCTTTCTATCTCTCCGAGATGGGGAGTTGGGTTGGCCCTGTTTATTTTGTCAATGAATACCACTCCCGGGTCTCCGGTCTCCCAGGCACTCATTACTATCTCATCAAAAACATCCTTTGCTTTTAGCCTGCCTGCGGGCTTTTTTGTTCTGGGATTTATTAAGGTATAATAGCCGTTCCTTTTCAGCGCCCTCATAAAGGCATCCGTAATAGCCACGGAGATGTTGAAGTTTGATAATTCTCCGTGAATCCTTTTGGCACGTATAAAATCTATGATATCAGGATGGTCCACTCTGAGTATTCCCATGTTTGCCCCTCTGCGGGCTCCTCCCTGCTTGATCACCTCTGTGGCGGTATTGTAAATCTTCATGAAGGATACCGGACCGCTTGCAATCCCTCCTGTTGTCTTCACAATATCTGCCTTGGGCCTTAGCCGCGAGAAGGAAAAGCCAGTACCTCCGCCACTCTGAAGTATCAGTGCAGCATTTTTAAGGGTATCGAATATGCTCGTCATGGAGTCATCTACAGGAAGGACAAAACAGGCGGCAAGCTGGCCCAACTCTTTTCCGGCATTCATCAGAGTAGGAGAGTTCGGGAGGAATCTCAGATCTGTCATTATCTCATAAAAGCGATCTCTCCAGTACCGAACATCAGAACCGTAGCCCTTCTCAGCAGAAGCAACATGAGTGGCAACACGGTCAAACATCTCCTCCGGGGTCTCCACAACTTTTCCCCTGGAGTCTTTCAGCAGATACCTTGCACGAAGCACATGGAGTGCGTTTTTTGTAAGGCTTAACATAGATAAATTATAGCAGAATGGCAACGAAATTAGACGGTCTGTGGCGTGTTATTCAGGTAGATGGTCCTTAAACTTACCAATCTCCTCGGGAAGCGTCAGACTTACCACCTCCCCCTTCCTACCGGGAGAACCCAAGTCCTTGCCATCAAAGGAAATCTTTATTCCTCCGGCATTACCTATTCTTAAATAAAACTTCTCTTTTCCGGTCCAGGACCTGATCTCTCCAGGTTTCAGAATCATTGAATATTTCAGATCATTATCAATGTTAATAAATACCCAGGTCTCTTCCATTGTGCTGATCTTGAGAATATGCTTGTTGGTATAATCAGCCTCAGCTGTACTGAGTGGTGACAGCAGTAACCCGCTGTCCTCCTCTTTCTTAACAGAGACTGCCTCTTTTTTGGCACTCTGGATAATCTGATCCGTTGAGTTATCCTTTTTTGTGTAGAAGATTATCAGAGGAATGGCTATTATTAATACAATAACAGGATAAAGTATCTGATATGGAAGCCGTCTCTTTTTCTCAACTACCGGTACATGCTCCTCCTCAGGCTCTTTTGAACGAATATCCTCTTCATAAAGCCTCAAAGCTTCGTCTGGGGAAATGGACAAAATCCTCAAATACTCCTTTATATATCCCTTTACAAAGACCTTACCAGGAATCTTATCAAAATCCTCATCCTCAAGCGCACGTAGATAATCAACCCTTATTCTGGTCTGCTGGGATATATCCTTGAGAGAGAGAGAAGCCTCTTCCCGGTGTTTTCTGAGGTATTCCCCGAGCATACCTCCCCCTTTAAAGATGTTTAATTCCAATATAAATTATACCTATTGGCTATAAAAAAATCAAGGAAAAATCGAAAAAAAATTCTTTCAACTTTTCGTTTATGAGTGTTATAATGATTAATTATGAAACAGAGTAACGAGGCTATCGAGAGACTTAATGCCCTTAAGAAACATATCTTCTTCGAGCTTCTCGACATAACCGGCAGGGTCTTTATTGTTGTGAGATATCATAAAGATGTAGTTATCGGGAAAAGGGGATTTTTACCTGAAGAGAAGGAAAAAGGGATTGTTTTAGTCTTTAACAAAAGAATGAAGTTTCAGTGGCAGGAGTGGGGGATTGAGGCAACCCTTGTGTTTGGCACCCAGACCGAACACTGTCTCATACCTGTTGACCATATAATAGGGGTCTATTCACCGGAAATAAACACCCAGTTTTTATCCCTTTTTGATACGGACAAAACCGCATCGACTTATAAGCCCTCAGAGGAAAATACCGAGACTTTACAGGCAAAGGAGGAAACAAAGGAGAAGGAAAAGGTTATTAAGGTGGATTTCAGGAAAAAGGGCTAAACTCTTAAAAGAGATATCTCTGTCTTGCAGATCTAAGAACAAACCTCCATAAAGAGTACTCCTGAGATATCAAACCACAAACAGGTATCTTATAGCTGCCAACAATCCTGTAAAACATTTGAGCAGCCTTTGAGTAAAACTTTATATCCAGAAGCCGTTTCTTGAATGCCTCGGGATAAAAACTCTGATAAAACAGTATTTTGTCCGCAGCCTTTTTGTATGCATCAAGGGAGATCTCAATCTTCTCAACCTCTTCTTTCAGAACATCTATTATCCTTACCAGGTCTCCGGGGTCATCAAAATACCTTTCCGGGTCCACAAAGCGTGACAGCATTTTGGACAGATACTCAATCTGAAGGAAACGTTCATGGGCATCAACCCTGGCCTCATTACATACCTTTAGTAAGTAGTATTTGAAAAATCTCTCAGGTTCGATACCCTCTGCTACCCGCATCATAAACACCTCCTATGGATAATATCGTCAGAATCATCCCTTTACTTTAATTATATCAAATCGATTTTAACGAAAAACCACCATTACAGTTCATAATGCAGTATAATAAAGGCAAAGAATCTTTACCTCTTAGACAGAATGAAAAAAAATATCAAAAAAATCCTTATAGTTCTTTCTATTGTTTTTGCAATAATACTATTCAAAATTTTTGACCTTGATCAGTATCTCTCTCTTGAATATCTGAAAGCATCAAAGGAGAGATTCTCCCTTCTTTACAGAGAACACACCTTTGTTGTTATTGTGGTTTATATGATAATCTACGTAATCACCACATCCCTCTCACTACCCGGTGCTGCAGTGCTTACAATTGCCGGAGGAGCACTCTTCGGGCTCTGGGTAGGCACTCTCGTTGTCTCCTTTGCAAGCACCACGGGAGCAACACTGGCCTGTTTGGTTTCACGTTTTCTTCTCAGAGACTGGGTACAGTCAAAGATTGGGGATAGAATAAAAAAAATCAACGAAGGAATCGAAAGGGAGGGAAAGTTTTATCTCTTTACCCTGAGGCTTATCCCCATATTTCCCTTCTGGATGATTAATCTGGCAATGGGACTAACCAAGATTCCTCTTAGAACATTCTATTGGGTCTCACAGATAGGAATGCTTCCTGGTACTATTGTGTATGTTAACGCTGGAAAAGAACTCGCAAAAATAGACTCACTTAGAGAAATAATGTCACCCGGACTTATAATCTCTTTTGCCCTTCTGGGACTCTTTCCACTAATTGCCAAAAAGGCAGTCAGCCTCTACAGAAGACGTATCTCTGCAAAAGGGAAGAAGCCCCAGCAACACAAAGATTAAGACAGAAGGAGGCCGGCATGAAAAAGTACGACTATGATTTATGCGTTATAGGAGGAGGAGCTGCCGGGTTAACAGTCACGGCAGGTGCTGCACAGCTGGGAGTAAAGACCGTTCTCATAGAGAGAGAGCATGCCCTTGGCGGAGACTGTCTGCATTACGGATGTGTTCCAAGTAAAACACTGATAAAGATAGCCCGGGTTTACCACCTGATAAAAAGGGCTAAGGATTTAGGCCTTCCGGAGGCATCGATAGGCACTGTGGAGTACAAAGAGGTTGCAAAACGTATTCAGAACGTTATACAGACAATACAGAAGCATGACTCAGTGGAACGTTTCTGCAGACTGGGAGCCAAGGTTGAGTTCGGCTCACCTGAGTTCGTGGACGAACACTCCGTCAGACTGAACGGCAGGGTATGCTCGGCTAAAAAATTCGTTATCTCCACCGGCTCCTCACCGTCCGTTCCTCCCGTAGAAAGCATAGAGGAGACCCCCTTCGTCACAAACAGGGAGATCTTTTCCCTTGAAGAGCTCCCAAAGTCAATGATCGTACTTGGCGGTGGGCCCATAGCTATAGAGATGGCTCAGGCATTCTGCCGTTTAGGCACCGATGTAACCGTCGTACAGAGAAGCAATCAGATCCTCTCTAAGGAAGACAAAGACATGGCTGATCTCCTTATGGAACATCTTAAAAGCGAAGGCATCACCTTTCACCTTAACTGCCGCATCCTTAAGGTAAAGAATATAGGCAATCAAAGGGAGGTGGTGATAAAAAAGAATAACAAGGAGATGAGCCTTAGAGCCGATATCCTCTTCATTGCAATGGGAAGAAGTCCGAATATTACGGACCTTGGTCTTGAGCATATAGGTGTTGAGTACGATGAGAAGGGGATTAATCTGGACAACCGCCTGAGAAGCACGCAAAAGCACATATACGGAGCAGGAGACGTTACCGGCAGGTTTCTCTTTACCCATGCTGCCGGTTACGAAGGCTCAATTGTAATAAGCAACGCCGTTTTTCACCTTCCCAGGAAGGTCAATTATAACCACATACCATGGTGCACCTATACCGACCCCGAGTTTGCCTGCATAGGATTTAATGAAAAAAGAGCCAGGCAGTCAGGTATTAATTACACTGTCTGGACCGAAGACTTCCGAGACAATGACCGTGCCATTGCAGAGGGAGAGGAACATGGAAGGATCAAACTGATTTTAAATGAAAAAGGCACTCCCATAGGGGTGCAGATACTCGGCCTTCATGCAGGCGAAATACTGAGCGAGTGGGTTGCCGCCCTAAACAGTAAAGTAAAGTTAACCACCCTGGCAGCAGCAGTGCATCCCTATCCCACTCTTTCAGAGATAAATAAACGGGTTTCGGGAAGATTGCTCTCTACAAAGCTGTTTTCCGAAAGGGTCAGAAAGGGACTCAAACTCTTTTTTCACTTCAAAGGAAGGGCCTGCGATTCAGATGATAATTAGATCTATTTCGTTTTTGATATCATTACAAGTATAATTCCCATTCCTACGAAGAGCAACATTATGAATGCCGAGAAGTTCTTTCTGAACTCTAACTCGTCATAGATTTTACTAACCTTTTTTTCAAGCTGAATAAGCCTTTCTATATACCGGTCCGTCTCTTTTTTGATTAGATCCACATCGATCTTATGGAAGAGCCTTCTGAAATCTGCATGAATCCTGAAAAGTATCTTATCCTCATCCTCTGTATAGATACCTTCTGTCTTCAGATTTTTTAATGCCTTGTCTATCTTGGCAATCTTCTTTTCAGTAACCGACAATGCCTGCTTCATCTTTTTTGCCCTCTCATAGGAGTGACATTGGGTACATCTCTTTTGATTTATTATCTCGATGTTTGCCTTCTGAATGTTATGAGCCCCGTGACAGGTAACACAATTGGGGCCTGTACCTTCAGATTTCAGGGCCTTTCCGTGTCCGCTTCGCAAATAATTTTTCAGAATGCCTATATGGCATTTTCCACAGAATTCTGGCACCTTTTTATACTCCGGCACCCCAACGAACCCCCTCTCAGGAGACATGGCATTTTCTGCATCATTAGGGTCACCTCCATGACAGTCATGACATCCTATGTTGTTCTTGAAGTGCCAACTGAACTTCCATTGCCTGGGGATTTCCCTGAGCTCAGGCTTCATGATATCAGAAGAGTGACAAC
>JALUAR010000175.1:0-1839 GCA_027050975.1 Thermodesulfovibrio sp. | reverse complement strand
ACTTATGCATTCGCTTGTGATAATAGTAGAACCAGCCCATGGATTCATCAGAAACTCTTTGGCAAACCTCTCCCTGTAATCACCCTTAACTGGTGAAACAAAAAAGAGAACCAATATAAGCAGCGTTATTGTAAATGTCAGATATTTCATGAGTACTGCCCCCAAATAGTCAATAAAACCCAGACAGCTATGGTTAATAAAAATACCCCCAACAATAAAGGCCTTTTGAGTATATTCCTCTCTTTTTTCGTGTCAAAAAAGGGCCATAGAAGAAATATTATGACGAGTATAATCTGTAAACTTATTCCCAAAAATTTATTTGGTATTAATTTCAGCAACTGATAAGGAGCAAGGAAGTACCATTCAGGTTTAATATGTGCTGGTGTCTTAAAGGGATTTGCTGGCATGTTTGCCTGCTCAGGGAGGAACAGGGTTGGCATGAAGGTTATAATGAAAAACATTACTGCAAAATAGAACATAATCATATAAGCCTCTTTTAGAACGAAGTTCGGATAGAAAGGGATACCATCGGGATAACTTTCATGTCTGAATTCGTTCCACTCTTTTGTAGAGGTATCGCTGGAAGGAGGAGCTGAGATGCCAATTCTCCGAACAAGGAAGATATGTAATCCCATTAATGAGACAAGCAGTGGCGGTAAAAGTGCAACATGGAGAGCAAAGAATCTGTTAAGGGTAATTCCAGTGACACTGTCGCCACCTCTCAGCACCTTTGCCACAAGATCTCCAACTACCGGAAGGGCTGTAGGGATATTGGCAACAATTGTTGTAGCCCAGAAACTCAACTGACTCCAGGGCAGCAGATATCCGCTAAGACAAAAGGTCAGGGTTATAAGGAGCATCAATCCTCCTACCACCCATGTCAGCTCCCGGGGCTTCTTATAGCTTCCCATCCAGAAAACGGATAATAGATGGAGAAAAACCACCGCTACCATCAGATTGCTTCCGACAACATGCATCATTCTTAACAGCCATCCATAAGGCACATCTGTCATTAAGCTCTGGACACTCTTAAAGGCATGGTCTGCTTGCGGGATGTAATAAACCAATAAGAAAAAGCCGGTTATTGCCTGAACAAGGTAGGCAACAACAGCTACAATTCCGAGAGTATAAAAAATATTTATATTTTTGGGAACCTTGTAATCTTTGAATTGCGTCCTTATAATTTCACTAAGCCCTATCCTGAGTTCTAAAAAATCCGTGACCTTTTTAATCATCCTCTCCTCATCCGATAATAATATTTTCTCCTTCAACTCTTAAAGGAAACTGTGGTAATGGACTTGGTGGTGGCCCTGATATAACCTTACCGTCAAGGCCAAACTTGCCTCCATGGCATGGACAGATTAATGAACCTGTCTTTTTGTCGTAATCTACAAGGCAACCCAGATGTGTACAGACCTTTGAGAGAGCTATAAATCCTTTTGCAGGTCTGTTGATAATAACTATAGGAATGTTGTTAAAGATTACGTCCTTGCTTTCGCCCTCGGGAATAGATTCCTTGGGAACAGTTAAGGTCTTTGTCCTTCCAGCTGCCGTTGGTGGTGCAAGGTAGCGTATTAAAGGATAGAGAAAAGAGCCCAGGGTTAAAGAACCCAAAACACCGAAAATATATTTAAGAAATCCGCGCCTCTTCATACCTCGTTTAAGTTTTTTTATTTTTTTTATTATTTATTTTCTGTTCTGTCTTTTTACGGGGTAATATAGCACAAAAATATCGAATTGTCAACTTCAAATTGTAACTTTATTTTACCGTATGTTATGATTTAGGATGTCAGCAGAATTTATAAAAATAACAACATATAAAAGTAAATATTTATATAT
>JALUAR010000174.1:446-12170 GCA_027050975.1 Thermodesulfovibrio sp. | reverse complement strand
TTAATATTCGTCTTTTTTTTTGCTCTTTTTTTGTTTAATAAAAATTCTATAAAATCAAATACCTCTCTTCTACCCTCGTTTGAGAGAGCATGAAGTTTTAGGGTTATATCTTCAACGGTGATATGCTTCATTTTAAATACTCCTATAAAGAATTCTATCATCAATTAAGGATTAAAGGCAAATAGTTTTTCCCTCTCTGTCAGCTGTTTCAGAAGGTTAGAGTCTCTTCTTCCTCAACCTCAATGAGTTGGTCACAACTGAGACAGAGCTGAAGGCCATTGCAGCTGAGGCAAACATTGGATTCAGCAGTGGACCGCCAAAAGGATAAAGGATTCCAGCGGCAAGAGGAATGCCCACTATGTTGTAAAAGAATGCCCAGAAGAGATTCTGTTTTATGGTCCTCAGGGTAAGTTTGCTAAGTTTGATAGCCTCCACAACACTGAGAAGGTCTCCCTTTATGAGGGTTATATCTGATGCCTCCATTGCGATGTCCGTGCCTGTGCCTATTGCTATCCCTATGTCAGCCTCTGCAAGGGCAGGGGCATCATTAATGCCGTCACCAACCATTGCAACCACTTTGCCCTCCTGCCGTAGCTGTTTAATCACATCCACCTTGCCCTCGGGCAGTACATTGGCGAAGTATCTCTTTATTCCGACCTCTTCAGCAATCCTCTTAGCGGTCTGTTCATTGTCACCTGTAAGCATCACCACCTCAATGCCCATGCCATGTAATGCTGAGATCGCCTCCTTTGAGCTCTCCTTTATTGCATCAGCAATAGCCAGTATTCCCGCTATCTGTCTGTTTACAGAAAGGAGTACGGCGGTCTTGCCTTCTGAATTAAGCTGGTTTACGGTCTGTTTAACAGCAGATGCATCAATCCCCTCTCCCTCAATAAGTGCCAGATTGCCTATAAAGATCTCCTGTTCCTTGATCCTTGCACGAATTCCTCCTCCCGGGATGGCTGTAAATTCGTCAGGTTCCTCTATGTGTAAGCCTATCTCCTCTGCCTTTTTCACGATTGCCTCGGCAAGGGGATGCTCTGAGTGCTTCTCTGCTGTTGCAGCCAGTCTTAGTACGTCATTACTGTCAGCACTGTTCAGAGTGATTATATCAACGAGCACGGGTTCTCCCTTTGTGATAGTACCAGTCTTGTCCATCACAACAGTCTGTATCTTATGGGCAGTCTCAAGGGCCTCTGCATCCCTTATCAGAATGCCCCTTTCTGCACCTTTGCCTGTTCCCACCATAAGGGCGGTTGGTGTGGCAAGTCCAAGAGCGCACGGACAGGCAATGATCAGGACAGCGATAAAGTTCATCATAGCCCTCGTAAAAGCAGGTTCCGGGCCAAAGAGGTACCATATAAAGAAGGTTATCGTGGCGATGGCCATAACAGTAGGTACAAAGATAGATGCCACTTTGTCTGCAAGCCTCTGGATCGGGGCCTTGCTTGCCTGGGCCTCCTCAACCAGACGGATAATCTGTGCAAGGGCAGTATCCTTTCCTATCTTTGTGGCTCTGAGCTTGAAGCTTCCAACCTTGTTAATGGTCCCACCAAATACAAGGTCTCCCACCCGCTTTTCAACAGGAAGGCTCTCGCCAGTAAGCATTGATTCATCCACCGCGGAAAACCCATCAATAATCACTCCATCCACTGGGATCCGCTCTCCCGGTCTCACCAGGACGGTGTCTCCAATGACAACCTCCTCAACAGGGATTTCCATCTCTGAGGAATCCCGGATTACCCTTGCGGTTTTTGCCTGAAGGCCCATAAGTTTTCGTATTGCCTCGGATGTCCTTCCTCTTGCCCTTGCCTCCAGCAGACGGCCAAGCAGAATAAGGGTGATGATTACTGCAGAGGTATCAAAATAGACATGAGGAGTCAGCCCACCTGACTCGAAGACCTGAGGAAAGAATGTAGCTGTCACACTATAGGCATAGGCAGCGGTTGTACCTACGGCAACGAGTGTATTCATGTTTGTTGAAAGATGCCTGATTGCTGAAATCGCAGCCTTGTAAAATCTGAGACCTGCCCAGAACTGAACAGGAGTGGCCAGAATGAAAAGCACATACCAGTTTGACAATACCGGAACGGAAGTAAGACTTCCTATAAGAATCAGTGCAGAGAGTACAGCACTGATAATAAAACGTCTCTTAAGGTCATTGTATTCCTGCTCACGGGCCTCTTTCTCCCTGTCAACAAATTCTTCGGTTATGGCCTCAAGTTCGTAACCCTGCTCCTTAACAGCCCTGGCGAAATCTTCAAACCCGACAAGAGTCGGGATATACCGGATTGATGCCTTCTGAGTGGCAAGATTAACTGTTACCTCTATCACACCGAAAAGCCCCTTCAAGGCCCTTTCAACAGCAGCCACACAGGCAGCACAGGTCATCCCCTTTACCGCAAACTCCTGCCTGGTGGTTACGACATCGTAGCCCTCTTCCTTTATTACAGATATGAACCTTTCAAGAGGGATGGTCTCATCCGCCTTGAAGGTTGCCTTTTCAGAAGCAAAGTTTACGGAGACCTCGGAAACTCCCTCTATCCTTGAGAGGGCATTCTCCACTGCCTTCACACAGGAGGCACAGGTCATTCCTTTTATGGGTAAGGTAATGTGTCTCACTGCCCTTCCTCCTTTATGTAAGTATAATATAAAGTTTTTATGAAGTTTTTGTGAAGCGTTGAATTTTAACGCTATTTCCGTTTCGCTCGATTTCCAAATCTGAATTTAAAATTCAACAGCAATTCTGCTGTCGGTGGTTAGGCCAATCGTTTATATGGTAAAATTATCTGGCAGGGTGATGAGGTTAATAGTTTTATGATTGGTTCTCTGAGAGGAAGGCTTATATCTAAAAGGCCACAGGGTGTGATAATAGAAACATCAGGGGTGGGATACGAGGTCAGGGTGCCCCTCAGTCTTCTTTCTGACCTGCCTGATGTTGGCAAAGAGGTTTTTCTTTATATCCACACAAATGTCAGGGATGATGCAATAGAGCTTTATGGCTTTCCAGGTGAGCGTGAAAGGGATATATTCAGAACACTGATTGGTGTTAGCGGGGTTGGGCCAAGGGTAGCTCTGAATATCCTGTCAGGCACATCTGTGGATGACCTTCTGAAGGCGATTGATACAGAGGATACGGCCCTGCTAACAACCCTTCCGGGAATAGGAAAGAAGACCGCCCAGAGAATAATCTTTGAGCTGAGAGAAAAGCTTCCTTCTTCCGAAACAGTAAAAGAAAGGGCCTTTGAGGATGCCCTTGCAGCACTTGTCAGCCTGGGGTATAAAAAGACAGAGGCCAGGGAGGCGATTGAAAAGGTTTATAATAAAGGTGACGCTAAGGATGTGGAAGGTATTATTAAAGAGTCGTTGAAGGTATTGATGAAATGAATATTAGAATACCCTTTGTGAGGAGGTGAAGAACTACATTTAGCGATACCGACAGTAAGTTACAACAACCTTTAACAGGTTTTCCACTGTTAAACTGAAGAAGGTCACAAACGGTATGAATTAAAATTTATCGCATTAATGGAGTTTCTGAGCCACTTCCCACAGAATTTAAACTGTTTTTGAAATCTCAGGTATTATTTAGTTATGGCAGACGAAAGAGAGATAAAACCAGAGGCATTGCAGGATGATACAGCCCTTGATCTTACCCTAAGGCCGCGTAGCTTTGATGAATTTATAGGCCAGGAAAGAATCAAGGACAATCTCAGGGTCTTTATCCAGGCTGCAAGGCAGAGGGGTGAGGCCCTTGACCATGTCCTGTTTTACGGCCCTCCAGGGCTTGGCAAAACCACCCTTGCCCATATAATGGCAAATGAGCTTGGAGTGGGAATAAAGACAACCTCGGGCCCGGTGCTTGAGAGGGCAGGTGATCTGGCAGCAATACTAACAAATCTGAATGATCAGGATATTCTCTTTGTTGATGAGATACACCGTATGCCAAGGGTTGTGGAAGAGGTGCTATACCCTGCAATGGAGGACTATCATCTGGATATCATCATAGGCCAGGGGCCGAATGCAAGGACATTGAAGCTGAATCTCCCGCGGTTTACCCTGATAGGAGCCACTACACGGACAGGGCTTCTTACCTCACCGTTAAGGGACCGTTTCGGTGTGATTATTCGACTGGAGTATTATGGTCCCGAGGATTTGATGAGAATTATCATTCGTTCTGCCAGGATACTGGATGTCCGGATTGAGGATGATGCAGCCCATGAGATAGCATGCCGCTCAAGGGGAACACCAAGGATAGCCAACAGGCTTCTGAGACGGGTCAGGGATTTTGCCCAGGTAAAGGGCGACGGAACCATAAATCTTGAGATTACCAGACATGCCCTTGATGCCATGGATGTGGATGAACGAGGACTCGATGAGATGGACCGCAGGCTTCTGCGGACCATTATAGAGAAGTACGGAGGAGGCCCTGTCGGAATAGAGACCCTTGCTGCCTCACTCAGAGAGGACAGGGAGACCATAGAGGATGTTTATGAGCCCTATCTGCTACAGGAAGGGTTTATAGAGAGGACCCCCAGGGGAAGGATGGCCACCAGGGGTGCCTACGAGCATCTGAAGATTGATATTCCCCAAAGACTCTTCTAAAAAAGACCTCATATGCGAAGGGTTGTCATAACAGGAATCGGTGCAGTGACTCCACTTGGGCTTACCTTCAGAGACTCCTGTGAATCTCTGAAGAGAGGGATCAGTGGCGTTGCCACATGCACCAAAGTGGATATATCAGACCTGCCATGGAAGGTATCCGGCGAGGTTAAGGGTTTTGATCCTTCTCTTTATCTGACAAAGAAGGAGATTAACCGATCGGACCTTTTCATACAGTATGCCCTGGTTGCAGCTACAGAGGCATGTGATGATGCCTCCTTAAAACCTCCACGGAATACCGCTGTCCTGATTGGCTCAAGCAGGGGAGGGATTGCAACCCTGGAGAAGGCAGTAAGGGAGTCTTTTACGAATAAAAGGAGACTTTCAGCCTATCTTATGTCAGCCACAACAATCACAATGGCTGCCTCAGCAATATCAAACAGATTCAGATTGAAGGGTTATGCCCTGGGGCTTTCGAGTGCATGTGCTTCTGGAGCAGTGGCAATAGGAGAGGCATTCCGTATGATCAGAGATGGTGCCACAGATGTGGCAATAGCCGGTGGTACGGAGTCTCCCCTTTGCAGGCTTTGTCTAGAGGGGTATGGTAGAATGGGTGTGCTTTCGAAGGGAAGGGATGCACAAGCAAGCCGCCCCTTTGACAGAAAAAGAGACGGGTTTGTCCTATCCGAAGGAGCAGCTGTGGTGATACTTGAGGAGATGGAAAGGGCCGTAAAGAGGGGTGCCAGAATCTATGCAGAGGTTGCTGGATATGCCACTTATACAGACGGTTCCGTTCAGACCGGTTCAACTGTGCAGGCCGAGGCAAAGACCATGAGAGATGCCATGGCTCATGCAGGGCTGAGAGAGGCTGATATCGACCTTATCAACGCCCATGCCACTGCTACTCAGGTTGGTGACAGGGTGGAGGCTGAGGCCATAGAGGCTGTTTTTGGCAGGTATCTTCAGGATATCCCGGTGACAGCCAATAAGTCCTTAACCGGTCATATGCTTGCTGCCTCCGGTGCATTTGAACTGGCTGTTACCGCAATGGCTGTTTTCAAAGGAGAGATTCCTCCCACGATAAATTTAGATGATCCAGAGTTCGGGTTGAACATCCCTGTGAGTTTGATGAAAAGGGAGATAAATGTGGCAATTACCAATTCCTTTGGCTTTGGCGGAGTTAACGCATCGCTGCTTCTGAAGAAGGTATAACTCAGAGTTTTTTCTCATATATTCGATACCGTTTGTACAATCGTCCCCCGATCATCTCCACGAGCCTTATTACAGGAAGATTGTCCTCCAGGATCCATGAAAACTCTGCCCTTTTGTATCCACGAGCTCCCCTGAATGCCTCTCTGAAAAGCAGTGCATCCACTCCCCTCAGTCTGTACTCAGGTCTAACACCAAGAAGCAACAACCTGAGGTCTTCTATTTTGTTATGGTAATACAGGGCCTTAAGTATAGACCAGGGAGTAAGACGGCCTTTCATCTTGCGGAGGACAAGGTTATAATCGGGAAATATACCCAGGAATCCGACGGGATAGCCATCCTTTTCAGCAATAATGGTGAGTTCCGGTTTTATTATAGGTTTGAGCCGTTCAACCATGTAATCCAGCTCTTCGTCATCGAAGGGAATGAACCCCCAATTGTCTTTCCATGCTGAGTTATATATCTCCTGAAATGCCTTCATCTCGGCCCTCAATTTTGATTTATCAATCCTTCTTGCCCTTATGCCCCGACGTTCGGCTATCTCTGCAGCCCTGTATATCTTTTCCGGCAGATCTTCAGGTACGGCCTTAATAAAGGCCAGGAGGTCCTTGGCCTTTTTCATTCCCCATGTCTGCATAAGTTCATGGTAGTAAGGAGGATTATATGGCATCAATAGCATTGCCGGAGAGTCGTAGCCTTCAATGAGAAAGCCGCACTGTTCGTTAGTGGAAAAATTCATTGGTCCTCGAATGAGCTCAAGCCCTTCCTTCCTCAACTCCTTGGCAACACGGTCAAGAAGCGCATTTGCTACAGACTGGTCATTAACGGATTCATAGAAACCGAAGAATCCAGCCTTTTCGTTATGTAACTCAATGTGTCGTTTATTTATTATAGAGACCACTCTGCCGAGGATTTTTCCGTCAGCCTTTGCAAGGAAAAATCTCACCCTGGAATATCTGAAAAACGGATTTTTTCGAGAGAAGTGGAGTTTCTGGTCTCTTGTTAATTCAGGGGTGTAATTCGGATCATTTCTGTACAGATGATGCGGGAAGGTTATAAAATCTTTCAGAGCCTTTTCAGAGGTTGCCTCAACGACCTGGAGCATTAAATCAGTCCCAGTTTTTTACCCACCTTCTTAAATGCCTCAATCACTATGTCAAGGTGCTCATCCGTGTGTGTGGCCATATAGCTGGTTCTGATAAGTGCCTTTCCGGCAGGCACAGCAGGACTTACCGCCACATTGGCAAAAACACCCTCCTCCTGAAGCATCATTGCCATCTTAAATGCTGTCTCATTTTCTCCGACAATGACAGGAATGATAGGCGTTTCGCTCGGACCAACCTCAAAGCCCATTTCCTTAAATGCCTTGAGCATTCTGTTTGTGTTTTTCCAGAGTCTCTCGATTCGCTCCGGCTCCTGTTCAATGATGTCAAGGGCAGCGCTTACTGCTGCCACAGAGGCAGGCGGAGGGCTGGCTGTGAAGATCAGTGCCCGGGCAAAGTGCTTTATGTAGTGGATAACATCACGGTCGCCTGCAACAAAACCACCTATAGAGGCAAGAGACTTGCTGTATGTGCCCATTATAAGGTCAACCTCCTGTTCCAGATTAAAATGCTCACATGTGCCTCTGCCGGTTTTACCAAGCACGCCGATTCCGTGAGCGTCATCAACCATCAATCGGGCACCATACTGTTTTGCAAGCCGATTCACTTCCGGAAGGTTTACAATGTCTCCTTCCATGCTGAAAACACCGTCTACAACTATAAGCACTCCCCTGCCATTGTTCTCCTTCAGTACACGCTCCAGATCTGCCATATCATTGTGACGGTATTTTCTGATCTCGCCATAGGAGAGACGACATCCGTCAATAATACTGGCATGATCCATTTTATCAATGATTATCACATCATCCTTTCCTACCAGGGTAGATATAACTCCAAGATTGACCTGGAATCCAGTGGAAAAGATAAGAGCAGCCTCTTTGCGGACAAATCTTGCCAGTTTTTCTTCCAGTTCAACATGGATGTCAAGAGTGCCATTAAGAAATCGTGAGCCTGCACAGCCTGTTCCGTACTTCTCGATTGCCTTGATCGCAGCCTCTTTCACACGTGGGTCGTTTGTTAATCCTAAGTAGTTATTGGAGCCCACCATTATCATTTTTCTGCCATTTATATAAACAACAGGGTCCTGGGCACTCTCAACCATGCGGAAAAAGGGATAGAGGCCAAGCTCCATAATCTCCTTGGCCTTTGTAAACTTAAAGCATTTTTTGAATATGTCTTCTCTATTCATAGCCACCTGTTAATTTTGTACCAGTCTGCAGTCCATTTGAGTCCGTCTTCAAGTTTGACTGCAGGTTTGTAACCCAGTTCCTTCTGAGCGAGAGTGCTGTCACAGAGCCAGTATCTGTAATGGAGCTCTCGTACCTTGTCACGATTAAAAATGCTTTTGTCTTTGGTAAACTTCTCTCCAATGCTTGCCAAAAAGGGCATGATAGCTCTCGGAACTCTGACCTTTCTCAGTGGTCTGCCGAGAATTTTTGCAATGGTTAGTGCTATCTCTTCATTGGTATGGATTTCCATATCCGCTATAAAATATGTCTTACCAACGGCAGCACTGTTTTCAACAGAAAGTATTATACCATTAATGAGATCATCAATATAAACAAGAGAGTATTGTGAGCGCCCCCAGTATGGGAAAATTCCCCGTTTTATCAGTTTAAAGAAAAAATAAAAATCGCGATCGCGAGGTCCGTACACAGCAGGAGGCCGAATTATAGTGACGGGAATCCTGTCTCCTGCGCTACCTACAATCTTTTCAGCCTCAAGTTTGCTCCTGCCGTAAACAGAAACAGGGTGTGGTTCCGTGCTCTCGTTAACAGGGGTTCCGTTAAAACTCGGCCCTACCGCTGCCTGACTACTTAAAAATACAAACCTTTTTATATCAGGATTTGCCTGTAAAACAGCATTTACAATATTTTCGGTCCCTTTAACATTTACACAGTAAAAATCCTCTTCCCTGCAGGCCTTTGTCAAGCCTGCAAGATGAAACACATAGTCACAGCCTTTTACAGACTCTTTAAGGGTATCAATATCCAGGCAGTCACCGTTAACTAACTCAACACATAGGGATTCTATCCAGCGTCTGTCTGAGGTGCTACGGACCAGACATCGAACATTATAGCCACTTGCAATCAGTGCTTCCACAAGATGGCTTCCGATAAAACCTGTAGAGCCTGTAACGAGTGCCTTCATAGTTAAAAAAGGAGTGCTACCCCTGAAGTATCTTCAGCTTGCATATTTTGATAGATAGGCCATGTAATAGTCAAGTCTATTACATGGCACCTTGCATTGGAAGCCCCGACATTTGGTCGGGGAGCTTCACATGGCCATGGCTTCAAGACGGGCTATTCTCTCCTCTATAGGAGGATGTGTACTAAAGAGTTTTGCTATGTTACGTCCAGACAAGGGGTTAACTATAAACAGATGAGATGTTGCGGGATTTGCTTCCATGGAAATGGTCTGTGAAGCCATATGAAGCTTTCTCAGTGCAGAGGCAAGGTATCTCGGATTACCAACAAGCCTTGCTCCACCTGCATCTGCAGCAAACTCCCTTGACCTGGAAATAGCCATCTGGACAATCATTGCCACTATTGGAGCAATGATCATCATTAAAAGGGCAACTATAGGGTTGCCACCTTCGTCATCATCTCTGCTAAAGCCACCGAAAACAAAGATCCACTGAGCCATCTGGGCAAGGTAACTGATTGCTCCAGCTATAGTGGCAGCCACCGTGCTGATCAGCACATCCCGGTGTTTTATATGTGCCAGCTCATGACCTATAACACCCGCAAGCTCCTCGGTGCTCAGCAGCCTCATTATACCTGTTGTAACAGCTACCGCAGCATGCTTGGGGCTTCTTCCCGTTGCAAAGGCATTGGGCTGGTCAGCATGAATTATGTAAACCCTTGGCATGGGCATACCTGCCTTTTGTGCAAGCTGTCGTACGATGGAGTAAAGCTCCGGTGCTTCTGCCTCCGTTACCTCCTTTGCCCTGTACATGGCAAGTACGATCCTGTCACTGAACCAGTAGGCGAAGAAGTTCATCATTCCGGCAAAGATCAGAGCAAAGGTCATACCTGTCCTGCCGCCAATGAGCCCACCGATCCAGACAAAAAACAGGGTTAAAGCAAGCAGTAACACAAAGGTCTTAAATGTATTCATAAACATCAACCTCCTTAACGATGTTTGGTCTATATAACTAACTTAACATACGGTTATGGCTTTGTCAATATATGACAAATACTCGTACTTGCTGATTGATTCTTCAGTCAGGCAGTGGGGCAGGCCAATTCTGGCCTGCCAATGGAAGTAAAATAATAGTAGTTTAAATTTGCCTGTAAAGGCAGGCATTCATTGTATTGCCTTCCAGTCTTCTGTTTGAATTTGTTACTATAACTAAACACAAACAAAATCAACGGAGGTACCACAATGAAGAGGGGGATTGCGGTCCTTTTGTTGCTTTGTCTTATTTCCTATCCTTTTGCGGTAGGTGGTGTAGTAGCCGAAGTCAAGAAAAAGGATATAAACAGGGCAACAGTGGAAGAATTAGTAGAAGTAAAGGGTATCGGGCTGAAAAAAGCAGAGGCGATACTGCAGTATATCAGAGAAAAAGGACGAATAGAGACAATGGAAGAGCTTATCAATGTGAAAGGGATCGGAAAAAAGACACTTAATAATCTGAAGGGATACTTTGATGTGGTGCCTGAAGATGAGATAAAAAAAGTCCAGAAATGAGGATTCTTCATTCAGAGGCTTCGCTTGGCTGGGGTGGGCAGGAAATCAGAACCCTTCTGGAAGCTCATGGGATGAGAGACCGTGGACACGAAGTCTTTATTATGGCTCCGCCAGATAGTGAGATCTTCAAGAGGGCCTCTAAGGAAGGGTTTACTACGATTCCTTTTGTATTCAAGAGAAGATATATCCCATGGATAACTTTTTCTGTAAAAAGATTTATCGAGAACAATAATATTGATATAGTTAATACCCACAGCTCAAAGGACAGCTGGATAGTGCTTCCTGCTGCAAAACTTGCCAAAAACAGACCCCTTATAATCCGTACTCGCCATCTGTCTACGAGGATAGGAAACAATCCCCTTAGTAGAATGCTGTACAACTCTTTTCCCCATTTCGTGATCACAACTGGTGAAGCAATAAGACAGCAGATGATAGAATATAACCGGTTTAATCCGGAAAAGATCATATCCATTCCCACAGGTGTGGATACGGATTTTTTCAGCCCCGGAAGGAACCATACCGATTTGAGAGAGGAGCTGGGTCTTTCTACTGATACACCATTGATAGGAACCCTTTCAGTTATAAGAAGCTGGAAAGGGATTGATTATCTTGTAATGGCTATGCCCTATATAGTTGAGAAGATTCCAAATGCAAGGCTTGTTATTGCTGGTGACGGAATTCATAGAAATACCCTTGAAAAAACCATAAAAGATACCGGTGTGGCCAATCTTGTATATATGCTTGGCTTCAGAAAGGATGTTATAAATGTCCTGTCTTCACTAAATGTTCTGGTTCATCCCTCTTATGCCAATGAGGGAGTTCCCCAGACAGTTCTGCAGGCTATGGCGCTTGAGAAGCCTGTTGTTGCCTCTGACCTACCACCTTTGCGTGAGGTAGTTAGAGACGGAGAGACAGGGCTCACTTTTCCGGTAAAGGACCCCGGAGCTATCGCTGATGCTGTCTTGAGGGTATTGAATGATAATGAATTGTCAAAGAGATTGAGTGAGGAGGCACGGAGACTAGTTGTTGCCAGATATTCTATGACAAGCATGCTGGATCGTATCGAAAAACTATACGAGGGGAGATATATGGTTAAATAATATTCACGACCATTAAAAGG
>JALUAR010000174.1:0-436 GCA_027050975.1 Thermodesulfovibrio sp. | reverse complement strand
AAAGGAATAGTAAAAGGTTTGTGCTATGAAAAATCAATATCAGTCTATATCATATAACTCCAAAGGCAGGTGGCTTAGTTACTGGTACCAAATTAATGAGGTTATATTATGTTCCCCTTCTGATCTTCTTGTGATTGGAAAAGGAAGTGGCATAGTGGAAAAAGGCATTTTACTTATGAGTCCTCAGACAAAAATAGTTACAATAGATTTGAATCCCGATTTAAATCCTGATGTGGTTGGAGATGTAAGAAATCTACCGTTTGAAGATGAGAGGTTTGATGTTGTTTTATGCTGTCAGATATTGGAACATATTCCTTTTTCCGATATAAAGAGAGCATTGTCCGAACTTAGAAGAGTAGCAAAGCATAAAGTTATTATTTCTGTTCCTCATAAGAGAAAGCATCTGAAGATAGAGATAGATGCCCCTATATTGGGC
>JALUAR010000173.1 GCA_027050975.1 Thermodesulfovibrio sp. | reverse complement strand
ATTCTTTAAAAAGTTGGAAAGAATGGAAAGGGGGATCGAGCCAGAACTCGATCCCCCTTTTAAGTGCTTTTTTATTTATATTTTAGAGATGGCACCACCTTGTTGATTGCCCAGAACAGGAAGAAGGGCATAACTCCTATCAGCAGTGCACCCATGAAACCTTCCTTGAATGTCTCGAGGTTGTGAGGAATAACGGGTATCTCGTAATGCATGTAGCCTGCAAAGGTAAGGGAGAATGCCTGACCACCGATAACAACATTCCATCTCATCATGAACACGCCGAATAGCACAAGCGAAAGTGCAACCAGGAGTCTCTTAACAGTGGGTCTTGGTAGCAGTAACAGCACAAATGGAACGAGGTTGCCAAGAGTGTACTGAAGTATAAAGATGTTCACAAAGTCTTTTCCGTAAATAACAGAGCGGAGTATATCCCAGGATTTAACAGCTGTATATCCTCTGAAGACCAGGTCAAGCAGTTCCAGTGTAATGGCAGCTACCATAAAACCAAGGAGATACTTTGATGTTTTTCTCATAAGATCGAGTTCAACACCACCAACCTCTTCTGCTGTGACTTCCCAGGGTTTTTTCGACGTCTTTATCCGGAATTTTTTCCATTCCATTATTACAATGTAGGTAAGCATACAAAGTGCGATTCCCGACACTATGGCTGACATGATGAAGATAACAGGCATCAGAGGGGTCATCCAAAGGGCATTGGCCTTGACAGAACCGAATATGAAGCCTGCATAACCATGAAGGAAGCAGGCAACAGGGATTCCTACTCCTGCAAGTATTCTGATGGCTCTCTCATCCTTTTCCAATGCCTTTTCACTGATATCATAACTACCTAAGGTTAGAGCACGATAGATGCATCTCATTACAGAGTTGACAAGACCTTCTTTGCCTTTCAGTGCCAGAGCCTGTTCTACAAAGTACTTTCGATAGACGAACCATATTTCGGAAGCAACAATAATGGAGTAGGTAAAGAAGACTATACCAAACGCTGATATTGCAGACGTGAAGTGAGGAGTGAAAAAGACTTCGACACCGCGTTGCGGCTGCTGAAGATGAAATAGCAAAGGCATGGGAGCAACTATAAGCAGTGCGAAGGAAAAGACAAGAGAGAACTTGGCCATATCCTTAAGATCCTTCTGTCCGAAAACATGATACAGTGAACTCAGAACAAAGGCTCCTGCCACAAGCCCTGTCATCAAAGGATACATTACTATCTGGATGCTCCAGTAAATAAACTCGTTTGGGTAAACAAAAAGCTCTTTTATAGTCCATTCGGCTCCGTGTACATAGGTTTCAATCATATCTATCACCTCACATTCTCATCCAGGCCTATGTAAAAGACCCTGGGTTTTGTTCCATACTCTGGTTTTAAGACCGCCACACGCTCATTGAGAATCCTCTTTGTAACGGGATCATTCGGATCCTTCAGATTTCCGACCTTCCTGGCACCAAAGGGACAGGCATCAACACATGCCGTGTTCATGCCTTTAACAAGTCTGTGAATGCAGAAAGTGCATTTTTCTGCAACACGATGAACAGGATGGAAGAACCTCACTCCATAGGGACATGCCATTATGCAGTAACCACATCCGATACACCATGATCTGTCTACCAACACAACGCCGTCGGCTCTTTGATATGTAGCTCCGACGGGACAGACCTGAACGCAGGGTGGATTCTCACACTGGTTGCAGAGCTTGGGAACAAAGAATGCTTTCGCAATCTCTTCGGGTTTAACTATTCTCTCCTGAACCTTCTGCTCTGTGAATCCGTCTCTTCCACCCATTGGGGTATCAGCGAGCATTGTTCCATCCTTCAAAATAACATAACGCTCAACCCAGGTTCTTGTGACAGAGGCGTCATAAGGGACCTCGTTTTCAAGCTTGCAGGCCTTTACGCAGAATCCGCAGCCAACACATTTGTAAGTATCCACCAGAAAGCCCCATCTGACGTCTGTTTTTTCCACAGCAGCCCTTGCTTCAGCAGGGCTCAGGAATTTGAAAGCACCAACAGGTAGTGCCGCAGCAATAGCACCTCGTAAAGTTGTTTTCAGGAAGTCTCTTCTTGAATACCTCATTACCACCCCTCCATATCTGGTTTATGCGGGTTATGACACATTACACACTCCATATCCGGATTATGTTCCTCAGGATTTATACCCTTGATCTTCGCTCGTTGACTCGTAGGATAAGGCAGATATGCATGGCATCTGATACAGAGAGACCTATTCTTGTCAATTGCAAGCTTGGGAGGATTTTCCGGATGATCAATAGCAGGACCGTGGCAGTTTTCGCACTGGATAATCCTGTGTTTGGAAGACATGTTGGATTCGTACTTGTCCGGATGACAGTCCTTACAATAGGATTTTGTCCTGAACTTGACCTTGAAGTTTTCCCATTCCGTTTCATTGCTTTTGCGGTGGTATCCATACATGAACCCCCGCTCGTATACTCCAAAGTCAGGTGGGACGATGAATTGACGGGCCAGCAGGATGAGTCCGATAACCACAATCACTACCCATAGTGGCCGCAAGACATGACTTTTCATATATGCGCCTCCTTTTATTTATGGTATGTTTTGGTATGTTTATTTATTTGTTGATATTACAAATAAAAATTGAGGGCAAAAAAGATGGAGGGTTTTCTACCCTCCATC
>JALUAR010000172.1 GCA_027050975.1 Thermodesulfovibrio sp. | reverse complement strand
GGGCATATACAGGTTGGAGGAGGTATGACACAGATGAGGAATTTAAGATACTGAGGAGGCTACTTAGGCTTGTGAGCTTGAGGAACAATCTGTTTATGCCCCAGATGAAGATTGTTGAAAGACAAAGACTTGGCAGAAAGGTTCGGAAGAAGTATGAAATGGATATACCGCTAAACAGGGTGTTGAGGCTTAAGGAGGTGGATGCAAAAACAAAATCTGCCCTGATAAAATTGAGAAACTCCATAGACATAATTGAACTTTCAGAGCAAATAGAGTATCTGACAGAAGAACTTTCTGCAGCCTATGAAAAGAAACTCAGAAGGAGGAAAAACCATGGTTAATCTGATTCATTTTTCAAGTAGATTTATTTTTGAGGAAAGACGCAGTGAGAAATGCTCAGATATGCCAATTGGCTCTCCAGTCAGTTAGGGGACTGTTATCTGTTCTATCGGCTTTTTAGTGTGTTTCTTCGGAGTCCTGCCTTTGTTTTGTTGTAAAATATTCTGGACAGTTATGACAGGCCTTGAATTTACCAGGCTCGTGTTATATAATACCAAAATCCTGAAATAATGCAATATTTACAAAAATATTAAGAATTTTAAAAAGATCTGAAGAAAATAGTTCCCAGTGCTTTTGATCCCTTATACAATATATGGGAGGGGTAATGAGAGAGCATTCCATTCGTTGCAGATTTTGTGGGGAGGAGGTAATACTCGACTCAAATGTTCTTGCCTTGAACCGTTCGGTTGTCTGTCCTCAATGTGGCTATAGATACGACAATAATACAGCTTCGGAATCTGCAGAAACTTCATATGATTATTCTGAACAATCTGTAGAGGAATATCCTTATCGGAGGGGGTTTAGAAGATACAATACAAAACAGGATGCTGCAATAAAGGCAGGTAGAGGTGAGTATCGAGGACTGATAGTGGATTATTCAGATGGTGTGAGTTTACTGTTTGAGGAGGACCCTCAGGTTGAACCCGGTACGTTAGTTAATGTCAAAAGTGATGACTCCGGAATAACGCTTGTAGGCGAGGTGGTATGGGTTGCAAACACGGCAGAGGGGGTGAGAGTTGGAATAAAAAGGATAGATAACTTAAGGGGATCGTTAAAATACTTCCGTCTGGCAGATGTACTTTCCGGGTTATACAGAACAGCAAGCACAGGAACCCTTGAGGTAAGAAACGGTTCTGTACTGAAGTCCGTATATTTCAAGGATGGGAATATTATTTATGCTTCTTCGAGTCTTACCGATGAGAGGTTGGAAGAGTTTTTATTAAAAAAGAGAAAGATCACTCCTGAACAGTATAAAGAATTAAACCGCCTGCTTATAGAATCTGACAAGGGATTGGAAGCAGTTTTATTAGAAAAGGGATTTATAAGTCCAGAGACCCTCCTTGATGAAATAAGAAATCAGGTTGAGACAATAGTGCTCAGTCTGTTTACTCTGGAGGTGGGAGAGTTTGAATTCCAGGAAGGGCCTCTACCACTGTCAGAGATAATTACCGTTGATATTAACACACCATCACTCCTTTTCAGAGGTATTAAAAGCATCGATAATGTAAGGTTCATCAGAGAATCGGTGCCTTCTATGGATGTTATTCCTTTTTTATTAAAAGATCCACTGATCTCACTTGCAAGTGTATCTCTTTCTGTTACAGACAAGAAGGTTTTTACTCTTATAGATAACAGAACCACATTAAGAGAACTACTTACACAAAGTCCATTGAATGACTTCGAAACATTACGGATCATTTACGCATTACATAATACGGGGATTATAGGGTATAACACGGAAAAGTGTGAAGATCATCTGCAGAAAAAGGATACTTCCTTTGAGAATGAGTTTATCAGGAAAATAGAGGATCTGTATTCAGTGCTCGGGAGCAAGAGTTATTATGAGCTTTTGGGGGTTGAAAAAGATGCCTCTGAAAAGGAGATCAGGGATGCCTATTACAAACTTGTAAAAAAGTACCATCCGGATAGATATCCTCATCTGCCGGGGTATGCTGCCGAGATGTTGAATTCCATCTTCTCTGCGATAACAGAGGCTTATAACACTCTATCCGAACCTGAAAAGAGGGTTCAGTATTCCATGGCAGAACAACAGGTAGAAACCGTTGAGACCACCAGGGAGGATCTGGCAAGAAAACGTTTTGAGGAAGGTCAAGCGGAACTAAATAGAAAGAATCTGACAGAGGCAGAGTCGTTGTTCGCTCAGGCAATCTATCTTGCCCCAGAAGAGGCAAAATATCACTACTATCGTGGTATGACACTTTATAAGATAGGTGAAATCAAAAAAGCGGCCCGTTGCTTAGGTGAAGCTGTCCGACTTGATCCGAATAATGCCCGATATTTTGCCGAGCTTGGTCATTTGTATCTAAAACTTGGATTTGAAAAGAGAGCTAGAAGTATGTTCGAACGCTCGTTGAAGGTTTCTCCAGGTTACGGGAGAGCCCTTGATGGTCTGGCTATGTTAAATGATAATGAAAGTAAAAAGGATTCCATCTTTAAGGCGCCGGAGATAATATTGAGAAGAATAGCCAGAAAGTATGGTTTTCAGTGAAAGGATTCCAGTTCTGAATAGCAAGATCTTGTTGCTTTTGTTTATTTTTGTATTTATTGTAAATGCATGCCAAAAAGAGGAAATCCTACCAGATTGTGATA
>JALUAR010000171.1:347-2673 GCA_027050975.1 Thermodesulfovibrio sp. | reverse complement strand
TTATTACCTTGTTTGACTGAAAAGATTATAAAGACCTTCCCACCATACTTCTTCTCAAATTTCCTATGCGTTTTTCTTAGCCATTCTTTCCACTTGTGTATCTCGGGCGTTTGTTCGTAAGTAATTGGTTTTATCTGTAAGCCAATGTATTTATTCCCTACTTTAATGTAGAAGTCAACGTTATAGAGCCTATCCCATTCATCAGGAGCAGGCTTTATTTCAACACCTAATTTCTTTTGCAACTCTCCATATATCGTTTTAATTTCTGTTTTATAGCCCTCATATGTTCTGTCAATAACAAGATTATAAATATATTTTATGCAGTCCTCTTCTGTTACCTCTTCTATCTCCGCTTGAATCACTTCTGTTATTTTAACATACAATTTCTTACCAAGATGTTCAATATATTCAGATGGCGATATGTCTAAACCCTTTTCTTTGAGAAACTTCTTTAGTCTCTGATGATAACACTTTTCCCACTCTTCAATACTCTTAGGTTCACACTCTCTGATCCACTTGGACACAGGCCCGACACTCTTTTTCTTATTCAGTCCCCACCGATTAGTAGCAACGTTTAATATCCATTCTTTAGCCATTATCTTATTTACATTTAATACTTATAAATTTGTTTTTATATTTGTAATTGCTTACCAAATCAGGCTCCGCTATTCCCGACTTTATCAAATAAGCGTTGACAAAAATACCATTTTTCAGGTAGACATATGCCTTTACCTTGCCATTGTCGGACAAATGCATATTATCAATCTGCAAACGCACTTGCTTCCTCAACACCTTCTCACGTAAATAGCTTATCGCCTTGTTTTCATCTAAAATTTCAACACCCAATAGTTCAACCATCAAGCCAGTGTCCAATCTAATCGTTTTAGCATCAACTATTTCCACGACTTTATACAACCTGTCGTTTTTGAACTTGAATTTATTTGGGTCAACAACTGGCTTTGCATCTTTGATCCTTGGTACATATTCCACTTCATCTACATTAACAGAGTTATTTCTTCTAATTATCTGAACATTTCTGTTTCGGAAAGGTAACACGTTCTTTTTTAGTCCTAACTTCTCTTTGATTATGTCCAAATAACCTTCGTTTATTTCATATCCGATGGCATTTCTTTGTAAGTCTAAAGCCACTTTAATAGTCGTACCACTTCCGAGAAACGGATCAAGGACCGTATCACCTACAAAAGAATACATTTTTATTAATCTTTTTGGCAATTCATCAGGAAACATTGCCTCGTGTCCAACCTGTTTAGCACCACCAAATCTCCAATGTCCGGAAAAATACTCCTTCCACTCTTCCTTTGTTAGTATAGATGCTTCCTTTATCTCTTTTGGAACCTTATCAACTTTCCCAGGCTTCTTGAAAATCAAAATAAATTCATAATCAACTTCAATCATTCCGTTAGGGGGATATGGATATGAACCCATTACCGTAGCGCCTCCAGTGGTGTTCATAGTAGTTTTCTTTTGCCAGATAATTGAACCCATATAATCAAATCCTATTTCCTCACACTGTGATATTACCTCAGCATGTAGTGGTATGATTTTATATCTTCCATATATCACGGACCTAGCAAACTGATCACCTATGTTTATACATAATCTCCTACCTGGCTTCAATACTCTAAAGCACTCTTTCCAGACCCTATACAAGTCTCTGAGATACTCATGTAGTGTTTGTCCATAACCTATTTGTTCTGAAACTCCATAATCCTTTATATGCCAATATGGTGGAGAAGTAACTATCAAATCAATACTTTCATCTCCAACTTCAATCATTTTTCTACTATCACCTATTATGACCTTTGCTTCCATACCGCCTACCAACGAAATTAGTTAAAAAGAGACATTCACCCGCACTTTACCAGTTCCTTTATCAAAGAAGGACCTTCATACACCAGTCCTGTGAACACTTCTATTAAATCAGCACCTGCTTCATACATCTGCTTTGCGTCGTCGCAGGAAAATATTCCACCTACGCCAACAACAGGAATCTCCTTACTAACCTTTTCCCTGAATTCTTTGATTATGGAAAGCACTATTGGAAACAGTGGCTTTCCTGATATTCCACCTCTGCCATATTTCTCTGCCTGACTACGTGAGTGTTCAAGGATGTCTTTCCTCACTGTTGTGTTAGTCAAGACAACGAACTGAAAAAGCCCTTTTTGATATAACTCAGGTAGGAACTCAAAAACTTGTTCATATTCATCTGGCGAAATTTTTATCCATAATGGAATTTCTGGTGCCTTTTCTTTGACACCCGTCAGGATTAACTCAAGACTTTCCTTCACCTGAAGGTCTCTTAGTC
>JALUAR010000171.1:0-337 GCA_027050975.1 Thermodesulfovibrio sp. | reverse complement strand
ACTTCCTTCATCTTCTCAGCAAGGAACTCGTAATCTCTGTGTGCTAAGTTGTTTGGCGTGTCCTTGTTTTTACCTATGCTCACACCGACAACAAAGTCTTCGTATCCCTTACTCCTGAACTCTACCAGTTTTCTATAGACGTATTCGGCACCCTTATTGTTGAAGCCCATCCTGTTGAGAATTGCCTTATCCTTAGTCAATCTGAATAGTCGTGGCTTTGGATTTCCCTCTTGTGGTTTTGGCGTAACAGTTCCGACTTCTATAAAGCCCGCACCAAGGGAGTACCACACTTCAAGGAAATCGGCATTCTTATCCATTCCAGCACCTATCCCAACCC
>JALUAR010000170.1:11979-12298 GCA_027050975.1 Thermodesulfovibrio sp. | reverse complement strand
TTATCCTGGTCTGCATAATGGTAATTGAGAGCTTTTCCGGATTTTTAAATCCCGGTGCAATCAGCCTTACAATATAAGGGGAAAATATGATCCCAAGAAGACATATAGTTCCCACAACAATAAGGATAAAAGTAAATGTTATCCTGGCAAGTCTCCTTGCCTCAACCTCCCCTTCTTTTGTCCTTACCTCTGTTAACACGGGGACAAAGGCAGAGGACATGGAACCTTCGGCAAAGAGTTCCCGCAACAGGTTGGGAACACGAAAAGAGACAAAAAAGGTATCGGAAATTCCCGAAGCACCAAGGAAGTTTGCCAACAC
>JALUAR010000170.1:4283-11969 GCA_027050975.1 Thermodesulfovibrio sp. | reverse complement strand
AAAAGTCAATTAGCATTCGGGAATCTAAGTATAATTGACTTTTGCCTCCACATTGTGTTAAAAAGTAAAAGTCCAGGTGCCATCAGTGGCTTAAAAGGGAATCCCGTGAGAATCGGGAGCGGACCCGCCGCTGTAACCCTGATCCAGCATGGCAGCAAGGTCATGTTGGATAGTTCTCTCTGTCGGAAAGGCCACTGTTCTGCACCCACTTCAAGCAAGTGGCTGTAGAATGGGAAGGCGGACAGGGAGCAGGGAAGCCAGAAGACCTGCCTGGATGCTGTGGCACTTTCTCCTCGGGGGCCGGGAGAAGTGCAAGGGGATGAAGAGAAACGGGTGCAATCCTCAGGGTCGAAGGCCCTGAGGATTTTTTATTTTTAAGCCATTTAAGGTGAAATAACAAAATAATACACTATTAAGGAGGCAAGGATGACACAGATTGAACGTGCAAAAGCAGGAGAGTTAACAGAGGAGATAAGAGCCGTTGCCGAGAATGAGGGCCTATCACCTGAAACAATAAGAGAGCGTGTGGCAAAGGGTCAGATAGTAATACCTGCGAATAAGAATAGAAAATCCAGAATCGTCGGTATAGGGAAAGGGCTCAGGACAAAGATAAACGCCTCAATCGGAACCTCAACGGATATCATTGATCTTGATATGGAGGTTGAAAAGGCACGGGTTGCCGAACGCTACGGAGCAGATACCCTGATGGACCTCAGTGTGGGAGGAGATATAAAGGCGATTAGAAAGGCTGTTATGGAGGCAATCACTCTGCCTGTGGGAACGGTTCCCCTTTATGAAGCATTCGCCATTGCCATAGATAAGTATGGAGCTGCGGTGGACATGCCGGAGGAACTGCTCTGGGAAGTAACGGAACGTCAATGCGAAGAGGGTGTGGGATTTATGGCGATTCACTGCGGAATCAACCGCAGAACAGTGGAGATGCTCAGACGTCAGAAATACAGATACGGAGGGCTTGTCTCCAAAGGTGGCTCGTACATGGTGGCCTGGATGGAGCATAACAACAAGGAGAACCCCCTTTATGAGCATTTCGACAGGGTTGTGGAGATACTTAAAAAGCATGATGTTGTGTTGAGTCTCGGAAACGGATTCAGGGCCGGTGCCATTCACGATTCAACAGACAGGGTACAGATTCAGGAACTCCTTATCAATTGCGAACTTGCCGAGATAGGTCGTGAGATGGGATGTCAGACAATGGTGGAAGGCCCCGGACATATTCCTATTGATGAGATAGAAGCTAACGTGATTCTTGAAAAGAGAATGTCCGGCGAGGCACCTTTTTATATGCTAGGACCCATAACAACGGATATTGCCCCAGGATATGACCATATAACCGCAGCAATCGGTGCTGCTCTGTCATCAGCCTATGGCGCTGACTTTATCTGTTATGTAACCCCTTCCGAACACTTAGGGCTTCCATTCCCTGAAGATGTGAGAGAGGGAGTTATGGCAGCAAGGGTGGCTGCCCATATTGGTGATATGATAAAGCTGAAAAAGCGGGACAGAGACAAGGAGATGTCCAAGGCAAGAAGAGATATGGATTGGAACAAACAGTTTAGCCTGTGTATTGACCAGGAGCGAGCAAAGGAGATAAAGGACAAGAGAGGAAACGGAGACGGCAGTACATGCACCATGTGCGGCAGCTTCTGTGCCAATCATATCCTGAGCGGCATGTTCATTAAGGATCTTGAGGGATCGGACAAGAGATAGAACAGATAGATAAAAACTCATATGGTATCAGAGCCATGAACTCAAAAATTATTCTTGTAACTGGCGGAACAAGAAGCGGAAAGAGTTCCTTTGCCCTGAAAGAGGCTGACAGCAAAGGCGGACATAGGATTTATATAGCTACTGCCGAGGCAGTTGATGAGGAAATGGCAGAGCGCATCAGAAGGCATCAACAGGACAGACCACCGGAGTGGACAACTATAGAAGAGCCTTTACGGCTTCAGGACAGGCTGAAAGAACTCGACAATCCGAATACCATAATTCTGATTGACTGTATCACCATATGGCTTTCAAATATAATCACAAGGCAGATACCGATTCATTCGGCCGGAGTAACCGAGGTGGTCCCTGACAGCAACATTCAGAATCTGGTTAATAGATACAAAGAGGAACTCTTAACAACCCTCAACCGGCTCAGCGAAGCTGTTGTGTACATCGTTACAAATGAAGTGGGCATGGGGATTGTTCCCGACAATCCACTGGCAAGATTTTTCAGGGATATGGCGGGACATCTTAACCAGGCTCTTGCCGAGATAGCAGATGAGGTTTATGTACTCATAAGTGGAATACCTTTAAAAATAAAGGGATAATCCAATTCCGGGAGGATTAGAAATGTTAAAAGAGAGTCTGTCGAAAATAAGGCATGTCAGGAATGAGTTACATGAAATTGCACAAAAGAGACTTGATAACCTGACAAAACCACCCGGCAGCCTGGGAAGACTTGAGGAGTTTGCCAGAAGGCTGGTTGGCATATACAACGACCCGATGCCGGAGGTTCCCAAAAAGGTGGTGTTCACCTTTGCCGGTGACCACGGAGTTGCCAAAGAAGGGGTTTCTGCCTATCCTCAGGAGGTTACGAGACAGATGGTTTATAACTTTGTCCGTGGTGGAGCCGGAATAAATGTACTTGCCAGGCATGCTGGTGCAGATGTGGTAGTGGTGGATATCGGTGTGAATTTTGACTTTGACGATCTTGATGGACTGATAAAGAAGAAGGTTGTCTACGGTACGGGCAATATTGCAAAGGGGCCTGCCATGAGTCGTGAGGAGGCGGAAAAATGTATTGAGGTTGGCATAGAGCTTGTCCGTCAATATGCTAAGCAAGGTTACAGAATGTTTGCCACTGGAGAGATGGGCATTGCAAACACCACACCATCTTCAGCTGTTGCTGCTGTTCTTACAGGTCGGCCGGTTAAGGATGTTACCGGTAGAGGAACAGGCATAGGAGATGAGGCACTGCAGAGAAAGATAACTGTTATAGAAGAGGCTATAAAAATAAACAATCCCGACCCATCTGATCCCGTAGATGTACTGGCAAAGGTAGGTGGAGCCGAAATAGGTGGCATTGCAGGATTGTGTATTGGTGCTGCTGAACTGGGCTTACCTGTAGTGGTTGACGGCTTTATATCAACAGCCGGCGCCCTTATTGCATACACATTAAACCAGACAACAGCAGAATATATGTTTGCTGCTCATATGTCTCAGGAGCAGGGACACAGAGCAATGCTCGAGTACATGAACCTCAGGCCCGTACTTGACCTGGACCTCAGGCTTGGTGAAGGAACAGGAGCAGCCCTTGCCATGACACTGCTTGATGCAGGACTGAAGATATACAGAGAGATGGCCACCTTTGAGGAGGCAGGGGTAACTGGAGAGAAGGAGAATTAGCAACTGTTTGATTGTATGTTAATAACAATCCTGTAATGTTTACCAGACTATTAATAGCTTTTCAGTTTCTCACTATCGTGCCCCTGCCTGCACGTCTGTATGAGAACAGAGAACTTCGAGACCTTGACGTGGGTACATCTTCTGCCCTCTTCCCCCTGGTGGGTTTTTTCAAAGGGGTATTATTTTACATTCTTTATCTTCTAATAAAGGATGGATTCTCACCTGAACTCACCGCAGCAGTCCTGCTTGTGGCTTCCGTACTTATAAACGGTGGCTTTCATCTGGATGGCCTTGCCGACACCTTCGATGCCATTGCCTCAAGAAAGTCCAGAGATAAAAAGCTCGAAATTATGAAGGACAGCACCACAGGGCCTGCAGGTGTAGCCTCAATAACGCTCTCATTACTTTTAAAATATCTTCTTATTAAGGGGCTACTGAACTCAGGCCAGTCATCTGCTCTCATACTCTTTCCTGTAGTTGGCGCCTGGGTGATGGTTCCGGCCATGTTTCATTCCAATGCAGCCAGACCGGAGGGGCTTGGAAAACTATTTGTCGAGAACACAACGAGCAGGGAACTCACGGTATCTACAACTTTATTGTTATTTATAATCTTGATACTCTCCCTGTTAAGTGGCACTTCAGCGTTAAAACCTCTTATAGGAATACTGATAGCGTACTTAGTCACAGTAATACTCCTCAGAGTTTATAAAAGGCAGTTCGGGGGGCTTACAGGCGATACCCTCGGCTCTATAGCAGAGATTGGGGAGTTGGTCTTTTTACTTTTGCTTTCGATCCGCTGAAATTGACAAAGCCATCCCTATCCATTTAAATTAAAATAGTACCTTTTAAGCTGATAGGAGGAAAGATGTTAAAGACAGTAGAAGATATTAACCCTACCAAAAAGAGATTCGTCGTGGAAGTGCCTGCTGATGTTCTGGAGCAGCGGATAGTGGATGCCCTGAGAAACCTGGGCAGAAACGTAAAACTGCCAGGATTCAGACCCGGCAAGGCCCCGCTTTCACTTCTGGAAAAGAGGTTCGGCAAGGATGTGGAAACAGAGGTTTTAGAGAAGGCTATTCCCGAATACTATCTGAAGGCTATTCGGGAAGAGAATGTTGTCCCTGTTACGCCACCTGTGTTTGAAGACTATGATTTTAAAAGAAAATCACCTCTTAAGCTGACATTTACTGTAGAGATCAGGCCTGAGATAAAGGATCTAAAATATGACAGCTTTGAACTCATCCAGGAGGAGATAGAGGTAACGGAAGAGGAGATCGAAAACACCCTTGAACGTCTCCAGGTTGAAAAGTCCTCATACGAAACCATCACAGACGGAGAGATCACAGATGATGACCTTGTAATTGTGGACTATGAGATAGTTGAAGAGGAACAGAAGGTCTCAAACCAGTTCATTAAGGTAGGAAGTGACATCATACCCGAGGAGATCTCAGAGGCCCTCAGAGGCAAACGTGCCTCTGACACATTCGAGGTAAAGGCAACCTTTCCGGAGGATTATATAAACAAGAACCTCAGCGGAAAAACGCTTACTCTGAAAGGGACCATAACAGAAGTAAGACGACTCAGAAAGGCCGAGCTTGACGACAAGTTTGCAAAGGAACTCGGTTACGATGACATGGAGAAGCTTAAAGAGGCGGTTAAAGAGGGAATAATAAAGGCAAAAACAGAGATGCTCGAAAACAAACAGAAGCAGGAACTGATTGAGCAGCTTCTGAAGGATCATGACTTTGACCTGCCCGAAGGGCTTGTGGAATCGGAACTTAGAAGCCTCGTTGCCGAGCAGAAGAGGATAAAGCCTGATGCTGATGAGGAGGCCCTGAAGGAGGAACTGAGAGAGAAGGCAGAGAAGAACGTGAAAATCAATCTCCTCCTCGATGCAATTGCCGATAAGGAAGGTGTTGAGGTCAGTGACGAGGAGGCGCGGAAGAGGATTGTAGAGGTAGCCAGCAGCATGTATCTCTCCCCTGAGAGCTTTATACAGATGTATCTTCCCAATGAAGAGGCATACTACAACTTCAGACAGAACCTCAGGAGAGAAAAGGTCCTGGACCTCCTTCACAAGAAGACAACCGAAAAGGCTGCTCAGGAAAAAGAGACCAAATCCGAGACAGAACCGAAAGGAGATTCAGAATGAGTATAATTCCAATAGTTATAGAACAGACCGGCAGAACCGAAAGGGCCTACGATATATATTCAAGGCTACTGAAGGATAGGATTGTCTTTATAGGCACTCCCATTGATGACCATGTGGCAAATACGGTAATTGCCCAGCTACTGTTTCTACAGACAGAGGACCCTGAAAAGGACATACATGTGTACATCAACTCTCCCGGAGGTATTGTATCTGCAGGGCTGGCAATATACGACACCATGCAGTATGTAAAGCCTGATATTGCCACATACTGCCTGGGACAGGCAGCAAGTATGGGAGCACTACTTCTTGCTGCCGGTACAAAGGGCAAAAGATTTGCCCTGCCCAACTCCAGGATAATGATTCATCAGCCCATGGGTGGATTTCATGGTCAGGCAACGGATGTTGAAATCCATGCCAGAGAGATTCTCAGACTGAAGGAAACCCTGAATAATATTCTCTCTCTGCATACCGGTCAGCCCTTTGAAAAGATACAGGCTGACACAGACAGGGATTTCTTCATGTCTGCTGAGGAGGCCAAGGAGTACGGCCTTGTAGATGATGTGATCTACAGTCTGAAGAAAAATGAGTAGATCACTGGAGTAAGTATTTTCGGAGGAAAAAAATGGCAAAAAAAGAGGACAATAAATTATACTGCTCTTTCTGCGGAAAGAGTCAGGATGAGGTAAAAAAGCTCATCGCAGGCCCAACAGTGTATATCTGCGATGAGTGTGTAGAGCTCTGCAATGAGATCCTTGCAGAGGAGATGCAACTGCAGAAGGAGAAGGCTCCACTGCCATCGTTGCCCACACCAATGGAAATACACAAGGCCCTTGACGAATATGTGATAGGACAGGACAGGGCCAAAAAAATCCTCTCCGTTGCGGTTCATAACCATTACAAGAGGATTTACAATCCCATAAAGTCCGATGTGGAGATTCAGAAGAGCAATATTCTTCTCATCGGTCCAACAGGTACTGGAAAGACTCTACTTGCCCAGACTCTGGCAAAGATTCTGGATGTTCCCTTCTGTATAGCAGATGCCACCACACTGACAGAGGCAGGTTATGTAGGAGAGGATGTGGAAAATATTATACTGAAACTCCTTCAGGCAGCCAACTATGATGTGGAAAGGGCACAGAGGGGAATTATTTATATAGATGAGATTGACAAAATAGGCAGAAAGGCTGACAGCCCGTCGATAACAAGGGATGTATCCGGCGAGGGCGTGCAGCAGGCACTGCTAAAGATCATAGAAGGCACCATAGCCAATGTACCACCACAGGGTGGCAGGAAGCATCCGCAGCAGGAGTATATTCAGGTGGATACCACAAATATACTCTTCATCTGCGGAGGAGCCTTTGTCGGTCTTGAGGAGATTATCGAGCGAAGAATAGGGAAAAAGACTGTTGGCTTCGGAGCAGAGGTTACTGCAAAGAGAAAGATAGGCAATATACTTGATCATGTGGAGCCGGGAGACCTCATCAAGTATGGCATGATTCCGGAATTTGTGGGAAGACTGCCGGTGGTGGCCACACTTACGGAACTGGATGAGAAGGCCCTTGTAAGAATTCTCACAGAGCCAAAGAATGCCCTTACAAAGCAGTTTGAAAAACTCCTCTCTATAGATAACGTAAAACTCCGCTTTACAGAGGGTGCGCTCCATGCCATTGCAAAGAAGGCGATAGAGCGTAAGACAGGTGCAAGGGGGTTGAGGTCCATACTTGAGGATATTATGCTTGAGGTGATGTATGAGATTCCTTCACAGAAGGGTGTGAAGGAGTGTATCATAAACGAAGATGTGGTTACCCGTAACGAAAGACCGATTCTCCTCTATGAAAAGGACAGGGAATCAGCCTAAGGCGATGGCTTGCGGCTGATTGAGGCCTGAATTGCACGCACAAGGGACTCTCGTAACTTGGGATCATTTATGTGGATACCAATATCGTTTATCAGATCCTCAGGAATAGCAGTTTGAGAGTCCCCCCTTTCAAATACCTTTTGCCGGGGCTTTTTATAGAATCTCCCCAGCTTGAACCTTACGGTCTTAACACCGTAGCTTTTGAGTCTTTTTTCAATCTCTGCCTTGTGAAATCTGAGTTCGTATAGCCATTCACTGGAGT
>JALUAR010000170.1:0-4273 GCA_027050975.1 Thermodesulfovibrio sp. | reverse complement strand
TGTGTTTTTTTTTTTGTTTGAGGGTTTCTTTCTTGATTGCTTCGTAGTTCATCCTGATGAGATTGAGTTATCTGAGCATAATATTTTAGTTCTTTCTTTTCTTAGTGTTTTCCAAATGGTTTTACTTATTGATGTAGATTTTTCAGTTTGATACACATATGTGAAATTCAGACCATTCTTTAAAAAAGAAGGGTACACATGATCAGAAAGTGGAGGAGGAAGGATTTTTTCAAAATCCCTCCTTATTTTAAAGAGTCTGAACTCTTCGTAAAGTCCCAGATCTCTAATTATCTCCTCAAGGTCCGGGATAAGATTCTTCATATTGCCTTTGTGATTGCTCCAGAACGAATGCAGCGTGTACAGACATAGGTCCTTTTCGGACCCTTATCTGTCATGATTTTAATCTTCTGCAGGTTTGGTTTGAAAACGCGTTTGGTCTTTCTGTTAGAGTGACTCACATTGTTACCTACCATACGTGTTTTACCACAAACATAACAGGTTGCCATAGAGCGCATCCTCCTTCCAATTTGAATTAACCTGACCAAATATGATAACATTTTTGAATTAACCTGACCAAATATGATAACATTTTAGAATAAATCTGGCAAGTGTTTTGCTTTTCTCCACAGTAGCGAGGAGGCAGTAACGGTCGGACTAATCACAAACCATACTTGCTCTGCTGGATACACAGAAGAGGCACAACAGAAAAACCTTCAGATAAAAGAGGAAACAAAGAGGATCAGGAAAGGAAAAATATGGGAAAAATCAGGATTTACGAACTCCGTAAGAAACTTGCTGATGATGGACTAGAGGTCAGCAACAAGGATATCATTCAAGAACTGAAGAAGATGGGTATAGAGGATAAGACCCACTCTTCAAATATTGATTCTGCGATAGCAGAAAAGATCGAAAAGATCTTCAGAGGGGATACGGAACAGAAGAAAGAAAAACCCGAAGCTGCGGAAAAGCCCAAAAAAGAGATAAAGGTAAAGACGGATAAAGAGAAGGTTAAAGCCCCGAAACCACCCAAGCCACAAAAGCCCGTTGAACCCATAATCGAAGAGGTGGAGGAAGAGGACGAGATAGTCCTGCCTGATCGGTTCAAGAAAGAGATCGTTGACCAGAAGGTTGAGAAACTGAAATCAAAAAGCATGCAGAGAGCCTTCCAGGCCATCAGGAAGATAGAACCAAAGCGTTTTGAGCCGAAACACTTCAAAAAAGCGGCAAAGGGCAAACAACCTGTACAGAAAAAGGCTGAACCGGTGCAGGAGATAAAACAGCCCACTGTCGCTGCTCCGAGAAAAAAGGCAATAAGGATTACCGAAGGTACCACACTAAAAGAGTTTTCCGAACTCATTGGCGTTAAGGTTCCAGAACTTATCAAAAAGTTTATGGAGCTTGGCTCTCTTGTAACTATAAATCAACCTGTAGATATAGATGCCGCAATACTTGTTGCAGACAGTTTTGGGATAAAGGTTGAGGCAGGTTCTGTGGAGGAAGAGGTCACGGAGGTTGAAGAGGTTACTGAAAAGCCTGAGGACCTCAAACCACGTGCACCTGTTGTAACGGTAATGGGTCATGTTGACCATGGTAAGACATCGCTGCTTGATGCCATCAGGAAGACAAAGGTCACTGAAACAGAGGCAGGCGGTATTACTCAGCATATTGGTGCCTACAAAGTAAATCTGAAGGGCAAAGATATAGTATTTCTCGACACACCCGGACACGAGGCATTTACCACAATGAGGGCAAGAGGTGCCCAGGTTACTGACATAGTGGTGCTGGTAGTTGCAGCTGATGATGGTGTAATGCCGCAGACTATCGAAGCTATCAACCATGCCAAGGCAGCAAACGTTCCCATCATTGTTGCCGTCAACAAGATAGACAAACCAGAGGCCAATCCTCAGAAGGTAAGAACAGAACTTTCCGAACATGAAATTGTGCCAGAGGAATGGGGTGGCAAGAATATTTTCGTCGATGTATCTGCAAAGAAACAGATCGGTATAGATGATCTCCTTGAGATGATTCTCCTGCAGGCAGAGATAATGGAACTTAAGGCCAATCCTAATCGTCCTGCCAAGGGCGTAATAGTAGAGTCCAAGCTTGATAGAGGCCGGGGACCTGTTGCCACAGTTCTGGTTCAGACAGGAACTCTAAAGGTAGGAGATGCCTTTGTATCAGGAACCACATACGGAAAGGTAAGGGCACTTATAGACGATATGGGTAAAAGGATCTCCGAAGCCGGGCCTTCCACTCCAGTAGAGGTGCTCGGTTTTTCCGAAGTACCCCAGGCAGGTGACCAGTTCGTTGTAGTGGAGGATGAAAAGAGGGCCCGACAGATAGCCCTCGCAAGGCAGCACAAGGAGAGGCTTGCCGAGATATCCAGAGCAAAGAGACTGAAACTCGATGATATCTACAAACAGATCCAGGAAGGCGAGATCAAAGAGTTAAATATCATCATAAAGGCAGATGTCCAGGGCTCTGTTGAGGCTATAAAGGGAGCCCTTGAGAAGATTACCCATCCCGAGGTCAAAGTGCGAGTGATTCATACCAGTGTAGGTGGTATCAATGAGTCAGACGTTATGCTGGCTGCCGCATCCAATGCTATAATCATCGGGTTTAATGTAAGGCCTGAGGCAAAGGCTGCTAAGGCTGCAGAGGCTGAAGGAGTGGATATCAGGCTCTACAGAGTTATTTATGAGGCAATAGAGGATGTAAAGAAGGCCATTGAGGGACTGCTTGAGCCTACCCTGAAGGAAAAGGTTATAGGTCGTGCAGAGGTAAGAGAGACTTTCACAATCTCCAGGATAGGCACCGTGGCCGGCTGTTATGTCCTTGAGGGTGTTATCCAGCGGGCCAGCGACGGCATACGTGTTATCAGGGACAATATAGTTATTTACGAAGGAAAGATAGCCTCATTGAAGCGTTTTAAGGAGGATGTCAGAGAGGTACAGGCTGGTTACGAATGCGGAATTCTCATTGAAAACTTCAATGACATCAAGGTGGGCGACATCCTTGAAAACTTCATAATCGAGAAAGTGGCCCAGAAACTCTGATCCAAGATGATAGTAGGTCTTTTAACCCTTGAACTTTTCATACCGGAGGCAGGCTCTCTGAAATCCAAGCGATATGTGGTCAGGTCTATTAAAGACAGGCTAAAGAAGTTCAACGTATCCGTAGCAGAGGATGCCAACAATCTCTGGCAGCGTACAACACTGGCAGTTGCCTGCGTGACAAACGACACCTCCCACCTTTACAGCACCTTTGAGAAGATCAAGAATCTCATTCTCTCAGATGCCACAGTAGAAGTGCTTAACATGGATATCGAGTTGCTTTAGACTTTACTTACCCTCCCACTATGTGGACAAGGAGGATTGTTTCTGTAACATTCCCGGCCTCTATGCTTGTTGCTGCGATGAATCCCTGTTTCTGCGGCTACAGCGGGAATGAGCGGCACCCCTGCACCTGCACACCAGCACAGATTCAGCGTTACAGGAGAAAGGTCTCAGTGTCATTAAAAGAGACAAAGGAGATACTTGAGACAGCAATGGACAAACTTGGCCTTTCAGCAAGGGCATACTCAAGGATACTTAAGGTCTCCCGTACAATAGCAGACCTTGAGAGTTCTCCAGACATCCAGGCCCACCACATCTCAGAGGCAGTTCAGTACAGGATGATGGACAGAGGGGTGTTTTAGGGAGTGATAATCTTTTCAGATAGTAATAATCGGGATTGTATTTTTAGCTTTGCGAATAATTCCTTTGTCAAGGGTTACAAGACTGGAACCTGTTATATAAGCAGTTGCTACGATAACACTGTCACCCAGGGATAGTTTCAAGGTTCTTCTGAATCTGGCCGTAATTCGTCCAATCTGTGAATCAAGAGGCATTATGGTAATTTCCTTGAACAACCGTTCAATGATAGATATTTCTTCTTCCGTTAATTCTGGATAGGATAAGGTTTCTATCTCTGTAATAACAGAGATTATAAACCCCTCCCCTTGTTCTTTCCATTGTAATATTTTTTCAACAACAGGTTTTTCATCATTAAGATAAGATATGATGATATTTGTATCAAGGGTGAGCATACTGAATCAGCGTTTCCATTCGGAACGAATCTTTTTTTGGAATTTTACAGGAGAAAGGACTTGCTTTTTTCTTTTCAATATCCCCCTTGCCTCTTCCCAGGGGTCTTTGATAGTTTCAAGGAGAAACTTAAGCTCTTCATCTTTAAGTTTTCTCCTTTTTGCAAGACTTAATATTTTATCCTTCAA
>JALUAR010000169.1 GCA_027050975.1 Thermodesulfovibrio sp. | reverse complement strand
TAGTTCTGCTTTTGCCCCTTACTCTTACAATCAACAAAGAACTGAAGGATACCTTTAGTAAAGAAGAGGCGTTAATTCAGGCAGGTCAGTTTGATGTTCGCTCAGCCCACCAGAACTTTATAGAAAAAATCATGGGACATCTTATCGCCATATCCTTCTATGCCTTTTTTGTTGCCTTTGTACTTTCTCTGTTTTTCTCAAGGCGGCTTTTGCGACCGATAAAATCACTCCGTGAAGCTGCAGAGCGGGTTAGAGAGGGCGACTTCAACGTAAACGTTCCCGTGTTGAGTGATGACGAGATTGGCGAGGTTACAGCTGTCTTCAACAACATGATCAGTACGCTTAAGGTCAGAACAGAGGAGTTACAAAAAAAGGACCTCTATGTTCAGACAATGATGGATGCACTCTGGGTGGTTGATGAGCATGATATTGTGATTGACATCAATCCTGCCTTTACAAAGCTCTTTGGTTACACCAGGGAAGAGGCAATAGGTTCCTCAATTTATGACTTCTTTGACGAAGATTATGCTTCCATTGTCAGGAGAGAGGTTGAGACAAAGAGATTAAAAGGTGAGCACTCTACATACCAGGTAGAGTTTATTGCTCGTGACGGAAGCAGGATTCCGGTTCTTATTACAGGTGCTCCTATTATGCGTGACAATAGGGTAGTGGGAAAGCTTGGGATAATCAAGGATTTTAGCGAGCAGGCAAAACTTCTCAGGGAGCTAAAGGAATCAAAAGACCATTTAGAGACCATCATGAACAGCATTCAAGACGCAATGCTTATTATCAATAAAGAGTATGTTGTTGTCAGAGCCAATGATGTGGCAAAGAAGAAATATGGTGTAGATATAGTCGGTAAAAAATGCTTTGATATTGCTCATAAAAACTTACGCCCATGCTGGATGGAAGGGGAGGAGTGTCCGCTTCAAGGGGTTTTTGTTAACACCGATGTTATCAGATCCGTTCACGAACATTATGATGATTTTGGCAATAAGTGCTATGAGGAGATCCTTGCCTCACCCATCAGAGACTCGGAAGGCAATATTATAGAGGTTCTCGAGCTTATGCGCGACATCACGGTCAGAGTACGATACGAGGAGGAGATAGAGAGACGAAACAGAGAGTTGTTGATGATAAATGCAATAGCCTCCATTATCAACAGATCACTGAAGGCAGATGAGGTATTCACTGCTGTTCTTGATAAACTGATTGACACCTTTGATATGGATGGTGGAGGATTCTTTATACTCGATGAGAAAAACAGGGTGCTTAATTGCTCCTATCATAGGGGTATTTCAGAACAGTTCGTAAGAGAGGCTGGAAGGGTGAGGATAGGTGAGGATATTCCGGGAAGAGTGGCTGTAACCGGTGAGATTATGACCACTTCGGATCTGAGTGCGGACCAGAGAGTTACGCGTTCTATTATTAAGCATTCCGGTATAAAGGGGTACTGTTGTATCCCAGTGAAAGGAAAGGAACGGATTCTGGGGGTTTACTGCCTGTTCAAATACAAGGAGCATAATTTTACCCCCGATGAGGAGAATATATTGAAATCCGCCGGTGAGATGACAGGGCTTGCCCTGGAGAATATCAGGCTTTACGAGAAGATGAAGGAACTCTTTGAGGTACAGAAAACAAGGAGAATACACGAGCAGGAGACCCTTCTGAAACTATCATCCAGTCTTTCCTCCGCAGGAGACATAAAAGAGGTTATATCCAATGCAGTAAGGCTGCTTTCCGAGTTCTTACATGCAGATGCGGTAATATTCTGGGAGATACAGGAGGATGGCTCTCTGTTGATGAAGGACTCCAGAGGCATTCCTTTATCAAAAAGCAGAATATCAACCCAGCTTATAACTCCCGAGAACTATGCTGTCGAGAAGAGGAATTTTGTTGTAATCGATGATATATTAAGTGAAAACAAATATTACTATGTCAAAGGGCTGAGGGAGGAAGGAATCAAAACACTGGTCTGTTTTCCGGTAATGATCGGAGAGAGGATCCTTGGTGTATTTACACTGGGGTATAAGATCCGCTATTTTTACGATGAGGATGAACTCCACTTCCTCAGGATTATCTCCAGTATTTACGGTGTGGCTTATGAGAGGAGCCAGATTTACGAGAAGAGAATAATAGAAAAGGGGCTTGCAGAGGCTATACTGAACACGATATCCGAGGGAGTCTGTACGGTTAATCCCGAGGGAATCATAATCTCTGCCAACCGTTCAGTAGAAAAGATGCTCGGTATTCCTATTACCTCAATTGTGGGCAAAAGCTACAGGGAGATATTAGGACAGTTTACAACCGATACCTGTCCTGTAGAGGCAGCATTGTCAGGCAAAATAGCAACAGGTGAGATAAATATTGCAAGAGAGAAGGATGTCAGAGTGATTCATGTAGATGCCTTACCCCTTGTTGATACTTCAGGAAAGGTTTACGGGGCAGTGCAGGTTTTAAGGGATATAACAAAAGAGAAAGAGATTGACCGAATGAAGACAGATCTGATCAGGTCTGTGTCTCACGAGTTCAGAACCCCTTTGTCTGCAATAGTGGGGCTTACCGAAATGTTAATAGACGAAGAGGTGACAGGCCAGAGGGCACGAAGATATCTTAATACCATTTATGAAGAGGGGCTGAGGCTTTCTGATATGGTTTCCGATCTGCTCAATATATCACGTATTGAAAGTGGCAGAGAGGAACTCAAGTGTTCCAATGTAAATGTTAACGAGTTGATTAGCAGTATCAAGGATACCTTTTATGAGGAGTTCAGAAAAAAGGATATTGTTTTCAGGACAGAGATTTCGGATATGCTTAAGGAATTCTATGCCGATCGTGACAAGGTCTTTCAGTTAATCTCCAATCTCATAGACAACTCCATAAGATATTCCGAAAGGGGGTGCGAAATCACCCTCAGGATTTACCCCTCAGATGAATATGTTATAATAGAAGAAAGCGATACTGGCTGGGGAATTCCAGAACGTGACCTGCCTCACATTGGTGAACGATTCTTTAGGGGTAAACATGGCGAGAGAACCAAAGGTACCGGATTAGGTCTTTCCTTATGCAAAGAGATTGTAAACCTTCATGGAGGCAGACTGGAGATCAAAAGCAAGCTTGGAAAAGGGACCACCGTAACAGTATTCTTTCCCAAGGGACGGCTAAAAGAGGCTTCCACTTCATATCCAGGAGGTAGAGATGCCAAAGGTAATGGTAATTGATGACGAACCTTTTATTTTAATGATGATAGAAGACAAGTTGTCCAGAGCCGGTCTTGAGGTTATCACTTTGAGAGAAAGCACGGATGCAGTGAAAAAAATAAGGGAGGTTAAGCCGGACCTTATTATTCTGGACTGGATGATGCCCGAGATTAGCGGATTGGAGATTTGCAAAAACATAAAATCTGATCCTGAGCTGGCAGATATTCCGGTCTTTATGCTCACCGCCAAGGGACAGGAGGATGACGAAAAGCTTGGTCTAAGTTGTGGGGTGGACAGATATATAACAAAGCCATTCAGTCCGAGGGTGCTGTTGGAGGTTGTACTTGAAAGCATCGGAGATAGATAGATTAAAACAGGATCTGCTGGCCACTGTTAAGGAATTAAGTGATAGTTATGAAGAGCTTTCTCTCCTTTATCGTTTATCTGAAGAGTTTCTCGGCCTGAATGTCGACGAGATTTGTCGTGTTTTCCTGAAGGAGATTAAGTATCTTCTTAATGTTAAAACAGCGGTTATCCTCTTTCTTGATGAGGAAAAAAATTGTCTTTATACAAAGGAGTGCTCCGGGGCCTGGGATGCGGAAGTAACCATCTCCAGTAAGGATAATCTTTTCTGGTATGTTCTGGAAACGGGTAAACCAATGGCAATATGCAAATTGAACTCTACCAAGTGGAAGATGGAAGGGTTTGATTTTGATTCCATTCTGGTAGTTCCCCTTCGTGGTAAAAAGAGGGTATTGGGATCTGTGGTTGTTGCGGACAAAGAAGAGGGTAGAGAGTTCTTTGCCGGTGATATAAAGCTTTTGAATACGATCTCATTCTTTACTTCTCTCTTTATTGAGAACGCCCTTCTTTCCAAAGAGATTCAGACATTCCTTATAGGTACTATCAAATCCTTTGTAAAAGCCCTTGAGGCAACATCTCTCTGGACAGCAGGCCACACTGAGAGGGTTACGGAATATGCGATTGGTATAGGCAGGGAGATGGGATTGAGTTCTTCAGAGCTTGAGCGGCTTAGAATCTGCAGTCTTCTGCATGATATCGGGAAGATCACCATTCCAAGAGAGATTCTGAACAAAAGAGATGAGCTTGATGATCACGAATGGGATGAATTGATGAGGCATCCCGTTGTTGGAGCAGAGATTTTATCGGAGTTGTCAGGCTTTACAGAGGTTATTGACTGTATAAAATACCATCACGAGCATTATGACGGATCAGGCCTTCATGGGATGAAAGGAGAAGACATTCCGATGATGTCAAGGATTCTTGCTGTTGCCGATGCCTTTGATGCAATGACTTCTGACAGACCATATCGCCATAGAAAGACTTTTCAGCAGGCAATCGAGGAGATTCGGAATAATGCAGGAAAGCAGTTCGACCCGGTTGTGGTTGACGCCTTTTTGCGCTGGATTGGTGCAAAACTATCTGTGCTGGATCTTTGATTGACGTATTATATGAATCAGTCCCTCCATCAGAAAGATAAGGGATTCCACATCAAGAAACCTGTCAACAATGCTATCGAACAGAACCTTTAAAGCCGGTTCCTCACCGCTCCAGTAAAGTATCAGCACCGGTATCTTTGGTAGTGGATAAAAAAGCCATGCATACTCTGCAGGCTCATGCTCAACCCTTTTTGCTCCGAGCATTGTCAGGAGTCTGTCCACATGGTTGAAGTCATCATTAAGCGCCTCCATAAGCGGTATCTCACACTCCCTTTCGAAAGACTGAGCCTTTACCATGCCTGATTTCAGCTCGGAAAAGGAGACCCATCTGCCTGTTGGCTCACCCTGGCCTCTTGTTCTTATGTAATGGAGAAGAAGTATCTTTATCCAGGGATTAATGTGTCCCTCTGTCTCTATATCACCTTCAGGTGTGATTGTGTATTCCGTACCGAGGCATTTAATAATGATAGAATCATCTCTGACTGCTGCTCCTATGGATGGAGCTATCTCCTTGATATTGAGTTGTCTGATTTCACCTTTTAAGCTCTCTATAAGGTCCAGTCGCCAGTCAGTCGGCTTGATGCGGGAAAGTTCCTCCCGTGAATCTGATTGTAGATGAGGGCAATCATCTACTGATGCCTCTCCCTTCAGAAGGGCCAGTCCAAAGGCCATGCAGGTCTTTTGCGGACAGTCTCCGCAGTTCGTCTTTGGCAGTCTCTTGTAAATTTCAATCGGATTCTGCATAAAATATCCTCACCTTTGCGGAATCATAAATCCCCGGTGTATCGGGGTTGGTTACCACGAGGTCTCCCTCTTTCAGGCCCTCCTTGATCTCCATGTAGTTCCAGTTAAAGAGGCCTGTTTTCACCTTTTTAAGTTTTGCTTTATTGTCAGAGACAAGAAAAACAAATCTCTGACCGTCCTGTTCAATTACGGACTGAGTAGGTACCACCAGAACATTGTTCAGTCGGTCAGTAATAACCTCAATATCAGCAGACATACCCTGTTTGAGAGTGGAGGGTTTTTCAATAAACTCCACCTTCACCTTGAAGGTTCTTGCCTCTAACCGTTTGCCGAGCACTACAGGTGATATGGATTTGACCCTGCCTCGAAAGGATTTGTTCGGATATGCATCCATTGTTATTACCACCTCCTGGTCAACTTTGACTCGAGCGATATCAGCCTCATCAATTTTTGCATCAACATAAAGCTCTTCCGGATTTACCATGGTAGCAACAACAGTGCCCTTTCGCAGGGTATCACCGATACGTACAGGTCTGGAGGTTATTATGCCATCCATTGGAGATTTAATAAATGATCTGTTGTACTCAAGCTCAAGAAGTTTGAGCTCTGTCTCTGTCTCTTCGATTCTCTTTTTTTGTGCCTTTATATCATCCTCTTTTGCATATACCCGCTCTTTTTTTGAGAGGGCGCTCTCATAGGAGGTAAGGGCAACATCATACTCCCTTTTTGTCTTATCAAGGAGTGATTCGGAGACATAGCCCTCTTTATGTAGCTGCTTGTATCGTCTGTACCTTCTTTCGACATCCTTCAGCACCGCTTCTGTCCGGCGTATCTCGGCATCGGCCTCTTTAACAGAGGCGGAAAAGGTGCGTTTCAGTTCCGAAAGTCTGCTCTTTTGTGCTTCCAGTCTTGCACGAAGTCCTTCTATTCGTAAGTCCGTATCGCTATGGTCAATTTCTGCAAGGAGTTGTCCCTTCTTTACCTTGTCACCTTCGTCAAAGTGGAGTTTTACTATCTGTCCTGATCGTTGTGCCGTAATCTTTACCTCCCGGTCGGTTTTTACGGTGCCTGTTGAGGTGGATGTGACCGTAATGAGAAGGTTCTGGCGTTTGACCTTATGAACCTTGACGGTTACGGGTCTGCCGGTCCGCTGATAGATAAGAAACAGTGCTATGACAACGATAAGTATGAATATGAGGAAAAAAGATCGTCTTTTCATATCTCTTTTTATGATTTATTCAGGATTTACAAATCTTTCTATTATATCACAGGCCACTACTAACTACACACTATCCCTTATTTCATATCCCTCTTTTATAACAGACCGTAGCATCTCATGCCGCTTTCTGTGGCAACTAAATACAATTACCTGCCTCTCCCTGGAAACCTCTTCAATAAGGTATCTCATGGCTGCGATGAACCTGCTGTCGTCGGCATGAGCAAAGGGTTCGTCAAGCAGTAGCGGCAGCCTGATCTCCGGAGATATATGTCTTGCAATGGCAACCCTTATGGAGAGATAGAGTTGCTCCAGTGCTCCGCCGCTCAGGTAACCCCTTACCTCATCATCAGTCAGTTCCCTTCCATCGGAGTAGATTATGAAGTTTAGGCTCTTTCCGAATCGGATGGTTCTGTCTGTTCCTGTTATGGACTGGAATATCCGTGATGTCTCCCTGTTAAGCCTCTCTGCCCATAGTTGATACTGGCTCTTTGAGAGTTCATCAATGAGAGCAATGGCCCTCCTTACAGATTCCATATAATCCAGGGCAAGCCTTTTGTGGGCCCTGTATCTTTCAAGTTCTCTCTCGAGGCTGTTAAGAAGCCTGCTTGCCTCCATCAGGTCAGTGCTCTTCATTAAAAGACTGCTTCTTCTTTCATGAAGCATGGCAGCCCTCTCCTGAAGCGCCCTTATGCGCTCTTCATAATACGAGGCTGTCTCCAGTTGTCCGGAGGAGATATTAATTTCGGTTTTCTGAAGATCAGCCTCTAACTGGGCCCGCTCATCATCAGGCATTGTTCTTATTTCGGAGAGTTCCTGCCTGAGGGTCTCTGCCTGCTTTGCCCTTTCAAGGGCCTTGAGTGTGTCATCAACAAGGTTTTCTATGCCCTCTGCTGTATCTTCTATCGTGATGGTCTCTTCTTCCATTTTAGATCTGACCACGGAGATAATATCCCTAAGAGTCCGCTCCCTGGCAGAGCCCTCCCTTTCATCCTCTCTTAACTGCTCCTCCAATATTCTTATTTCATGGGTCTTGTCCGATAGTCGTTTAGATACCTTTACGCACTCTCTGATCCTTCCGGCCAGGGTCCGTATCTTAAGCGGGGTTATCTCATCTTCAAAAGGCCATATGGATATGACCTCTCTGAGCAGGGTCTCTTTTCTCTTTTTCAGTGCCTCTAGGGACTGCTGTCTTGCCTTTACGTCATGAAACTCACCTGCCCACTGTGTGTAGGTATGATAATCATCCAGGCGGAATCCCGTACTCTCTTCAAGTCTGCGGAGGGATTCGTCAAGATATAATATCCTCTTTCCGATATCCTCGATCAGACTGTCCAAAGGATTCTCCTTAAGCCATTGTCGCAGTTTCTCATCCTCCCGTATGGTGTTGACCCGGCCATTAATACGGAAAAACAATACTGCTGAGGCAATTGCCGGGATGAGGAAAAGTAAAAGCGCGGGATGAAGGAAAAAACCTGTAGCAGATATCATAAAAGATAGCACCGAGGCAAGTCCGGCGATATTCCTCAGATTCATGTCTGATCGGAGCCTTTCCAGTTTCTGTATAATCTCCTCATACTCTGCCCTTTCTGCCCTGTAGTTGTGAAGGATGTTCCTGTCCGAATCACTCAGTCTTGAGAATGCTCCGTCCATCCTTTCAAACTCATCAATGGAGGGCCTGAACCGCTTCATGGCCTCCTCGATCTCATGGGTGGTCCTCCTCTGCTCAATTTCTATCTCCCCAAGTTGCCCAGCAATCTCATCAAGCCGAGAGGAATCCTCCAGTGTCTTGTCCTTCAGGGCTCCGTAAGAGGAGAGTTCCTCCTGGATGGATTCCAGTTCCTTTATCTTTCGCTCAACCTCGGAAGAGTTTCTCTTCAGCCTTTCCTGAATGCTTTCCCATGCGGCAAAGGCAGAACGGAGCCTGTCCTCAATAGTGTCAGCATCTTTTGAGGTGAGCTGAGGGTAGGGCCTTAACCTTTCTATGTTCTCTTTTATCCTGGAGATTCTCTCTCTCTTTATATTGTCTTCATTAAGAATGGCTGCCTTCTTAAGTGCCTCCGTCTGTCTTAGCTCCTCATCAGTTTTCCGGATTGTCTGTTCTGTCTCTTCAAAGGCCCTGAGTATCTCCAGGCCATCCTGTATCCTTCTGTTTAGGGCCTCTTTCTCTCTCTCAAGATTGAAAATCAACAGATCAAGCTTTTTTACTTCCTGTTCCGCATCTCCGTAAGGAACAGTCTTTACCGTAATCCTGGGAAAGTTTTTGTTTATACCTTCCCTGAGCAGCTGGATCGCCTTTGCAGGTGAGTGCTCCTCCTGGGTAAGTTCCACCATTGATTGTATTTTCGTGGCAAGCCCTTTGTTTGATATCTCCAGTCTGTCAAGCTCATGCTGTCTTACAAATGCCGTGTTAAGAAACTCCTCCTCATTCAGCCCGAAGAGTTTCTCTCCGAAGAGATACTCATAGCTTCTCCCCACCTTTTTGTAAAACCTGCCTGTGATGTCCTCACCGTTTTTCAGAAGCCTCTTTTTTTCCTTTGCAACGATTATCATGTATTCATCAGAACCGAGCTCAAAGCTAAGCTGTATCCGGCCTGTCTCACCTGTGGCGCAGTCCTTTCTTCTGGTGTAAAGGCAGTCGAGTATACCCTGCAGGATGGTGGACTTGCCCCTTTCATTGTCATCCACAACAACAAGGCAGGGTGCTTTTCCGAAGGAGAACTCTATCGAGTCAAAAAGCCTGTAGTTTTCTGCCTTAAATTCCTTTATCCTCATACCTTGGCCGTATCTCTCTTCCCTGTAATGCATCAATGCCATAGGCAAGGGTGTTCATCAGAATTCTACGCTCCCTGTCACTGGCATTTGCCAGTGCTTCGGCTATCCTTCTTATAAACATTCCTATCGTTGTCTCTTCACTGTATCTTTCAAGTAGTTCCTCTATGTCAAAGTATCTGAGATTTTCGGTATCAAACTCTATATGTAGGGCCTGCTCCTTGAGGGCCCCGGCAATAGCCTCTATGTCAGGTCTTCCCGAACCTGTGAGGGTGATGTAAAATACTGTGTCTTCGGGACGGCTATAGGAGTTCATCTCCGATATGATTCTTTTCCGGATCTCCTCTGTTGTGAGGTCCTCTGTTATTGCTACCTCTATTTTTTCAAGGCAGAGCCTGGCTAACTCAATGAATTCGCATTTTACACTGATAGAGTCTGACTCCTTTTCTATCTTCACAAGGAGGCCACCTCTTGGGCCTGTATCCTTTTTTGTTACTGGCACCAGGGACCCTGGATATGCAGCCCTGACAATGCCTTTACTGTCTGTTACCTCCTTATAGGAATGGTAATGGCCGAGGGCCACATAGTCGAAACCTGAACCGAGCAACTCTTCTTCATCAAAGGGGAGCCATGGCTCTTTCCCCTCGGGTATGTAATTGGTAAGAGAGCCATGGATAAGGCCGATGTTAATCTTAGAGGGTTCAAGCTCCGGTTTAATGCGAAAAGGGTTAATCTCAGGTATTCTGTTTGCACAGCCGTAGACCCTTACATCACCTGATTCATATTCAGTGAGGTCAGAGCCGGAGAATATCACAATATTTCCCGGTACATGGATACCATAGAACCTGAAGACCTCCTCTGTATAGAGCGAGTCATAGAGGTCATGATTTCCCGGAGATATGAATACCGGCGTCTCACCCAGAACCTCGAGTATTCCGAATGCCCTTTTTAGTAATTCCGCATCCAGCCTTTCCGACTCTATGAAGTCACCTGCAATAAAAAGGGCGTCAAGCTGTCTGGAAAGTGTGAACTGTACTGCATTTTCAAGACTTTTAAAGACACGTTCTATGACCAGAGACTGTACTTCTTCATCTGTCCTGCCGATGGTGGGACGGTTTGACAGATGGAGGTCAGATATATGCAGAAAGGAGAATCTCTTTTTCATAATGTATCAGGTATAATTATATCATATTTTTGAGATAATTGAGTTTGTTGCGTTTTTAGCGTTTATCGGGTTTATTGGGGGTGGGGAGTTCAAGGGTCTAAGTTCAAAGTTCTAAGTTTAATTGTTGGAAGTTCGGTTGGTGCCTTAACTATATCCCTGATCCAGAGGTAAGATTCAAATCCGTTCAGACTCCATCATGCCACCTCTTCCAGCGATTGTTCGTTGTCGTTACCGCCGGATTTGGGTGTTAATCCTCTATTTATAGATACGGAAGTTTTTGAATCGTTAAAACCTGCTATGTCAGAGAACTAAAGGGTAGTGATTATGGACCCATTAGGAAAAAAAGAGCTTATCTCCTTTTATAACAGACATCTGGAGTACTTTGGCAATACTCCACAGGCCCTTCGCTGGACTCCGGAGGGGCAGCGAAAGAGATATGAAGCACTCTGTAAGATATCAGGGGATATAACAGACAAACGGATTCTGGATTTTGGATGTGGAATGGGTGATTTTTACGGCTTTCTCAGAGACAGGGGCATAAGGGGCGGATACTGCGGTATTGATATAAATGAAAAGATAATCAACCTTGCAAAGCAGAAATATCCGGAGGCAGAGTTTCTTGCACTGGATATTGAAGAAGAGGATTTTCAAAAGGAGTTTGATGTAGTCTTTGTCTGCGGTGTGTTCAATCTCAAGGTTGCGGATGTGGAAAACTCAATGAAGAATGCACTTAAACATCTCTTCAGCCTCACCAGAGAGACACTCCATCTTGATTGCCTTTCCTACTATACAAACAGGCGAGATGTGGAACTCTTCTATGTGAAACCGGAAGAGTTGCTTGCATTTACAATACAGGAACTCTCACGGAAGGTGACATTAAGGCATGGGCTTGTTGAGGGAGATATTATTCTCTCTGTTTATAAATAGCCCTTTGATTTATTTGAATGCTTCAACTTCCTTCTTTACAATATCAACTGAGAATCGCTGCTTAACAAGTGGTTTTTCCCTGATTACGGGAATCTTCTCCTCGTAAGTCTCTCTTCTGTTTCTGAATATTATTCCCGTGGGAATCCTCTCTCCCCACTCAAGGGCCCTTTTGAATGCCTCAACCCTGTCATAAGGGTCATAGTCATCCTCAATATGATAGACCCGCTCCTGATACCACTGGTATGTATTCACCTTGTTAAATGTCACACATGGCTGCAGTATATCAAGCAGTGCAAAGCCCTTATGCCGTATGGCCTCTTTCATGAGTTCCTTGAGAAAATCCCTGTCTCCGGCATATCCCCTTGCCACAAAGCTGCAGTCAAGGGCCACAGCCATTGCCACAGGATTCAGGGCCTCCGAGAGGCTGCCAAATGGCTGTGTCTTGGTAATGGTGCCTTCAAGGGTTGTGGGCGATGCCTGCCCCTTTGTAAGGCCATATATCTGATTGTTATGTACAAAGAGCTTTACATTGATGTTTCTCCTGATGGCATGAAGCAGATGATTACCCCCCTCGCCATAACAGTCACCATCACCTGCCACGGCAATTACCAGCATCTCATGATTGGCAAGCCTGATGCCTGTGGCTACAGGCAGTGTTCTTCCATGAAGTCCGTTGAAGGTGTTACACTTCAGATAATGAGGGAGCTTTCCTGCCTGACCAATACCCGAGACAATGGTCAACTGATGAGGCTCAATCTTCAATTCCACCAGGGCATTCTTCAGGGTCTGAAGTATGGAAAAATTCCCACACCCCGGACACCACGCCGGCACCTGCCCCTCATAATCCTCAATCGTAGCCATTTAACCCTCTCCTTTCAATCCCGATTTCCCATTTCACAAATCCTATTGATTATTCTATCACATTTTATCTGCACTATTTCAGTTAAAAATTACAAAGTAAGGGAGATTTTTCAAAAGATGATTGTGGTTTTACAA
>JALUAR010000168.1 GCA_027050975.1 Thermodesulfovibrio sp. | reverse complement strand
GTTCGACAGTCCTGTCAGTCAATCTGGAGATTAACAACCATTGAGAAAGAAATGCTATTAATTTTGTATAATGTTACATTTACTTTAGTGTTTAAAAGGAGTGCTATATGCTTGATCCAAAGTTTGTAAGGGATAATATCCAGCTGGTAGAGGATGCCCTCAAAAAGAGGGGATACGATATCGGGATTAACGACTTCAGGGATCTTGATGAACAAAGAAGATCCCTGATTCAGGAGGTGGAGGAACTAAGAAACAGGAGAAATACCGTCTCGGAAAAGATAGGGGAACTGAAAAGGGCCGGAGAGGATGCCACAGCCCTGATAGAAGAGATGAAGGTTGTTTCAGGCAAAATAAAGGCAATTGAGGAGGAACTCAGGGAGGTTCAGGAAAAAATCAGGGATGTGCTTCTTAACATTCCTAATATTCCGCACAGTTCTGTTCCAGTTGGAGAGGATGAAGAAGACAACGTGGAGGTTAGAAGGTGGGGTGAGCCTCGTGAGTTTGATTTCCAGCCACTGAATCATTGGGACATTGCAGAGGCTCTTGATATAATCGATTTCCAGAGGGCTTCCAAGATTGCCGGTGCCCGTTTTTCGCTTATGAAGGGGCTGGGGGCAAAACTTGAAAGGGCATTGATGAATTTCATGCTCGACCTTAACACAGAGAAAGGGTACAAGGAGATCTTTCCCCCGATTCTGGTGAATCGTGAAACCATGACCGGTACCGGCCAGTTACCCAAGTTTGCTCAGGATCTTTTCAGAACCGTGGAGCCTGAACTCTATTTGATTCCAACGGCTGAGGTTCCGGTCACGAACATTCACAGGGAAGAGATTCTCAAAGAGGAGGATCTGCCAATTTATTACACAGCCTATACTCCCTGTTTCAGGAGGGAGGCAGGATCATACGGGAAAGATACAAGGGGGCTTATAAGACAACACCAGTTCAATAAAGTGGAGTTAGTAAAATTTGTCAAACCCGAGAACTCATATGATGAACTTGAAGCCCTTACAAGGGATGCAGAGGATATTCTCCAGAGGTTAGGGCTGCCTTACAGGGTGGTGGTGCTCTGTACAGGAGATCTTGGTTTTTCTGCATCCAAAACATATGACATAGAGGTTTGGCTTCCGGGACAGGGCCGCTACAGAGAGATATCCTCCTGCTCCAACTTCGAGGATTACCAGGCACGGAGGGCAAATATACGCTTCAGGAGGACAGGCAAAAAAGGCACGGAGTTTGTTCATACCTTAAATGGCTCCGGTCTTGCAATCGGGAGAACCGTGGTAGCCATACTTGAGAATTATCAGCAAAAGGATGGTTCTGTTGTTGTGCCAGAGGCCCTCAGGCCTTATATGGGAGTGGATGTAATACGGTGAATCCGGATGGTAATTATATTTGATAAGGATGCAAAAGGGGTGGTATGATGGAGTCTTGCACGTCATTCTCGGCGGACATCCCTGTCCGCCTCCGAGGGAATTTTTCAACTCACCCTCCAGGTGAGTTTTATGAAAAATTCAAATCCGTTCAGACTCCATCATACCACCCCTTCCAGCGATTGACCGTTATCGTTACGGCTAGATTTGGGTAATATTAATAAACAAAACTCCGCTGTAGTGGTATGATGGAGTCTTCAACTGAGGGGTGATAGTGTCCCAGATAAGAGGAGGTATGGATGAGAAAGGCCAAGGTTAACAGACAGACAAAAGAGACAGATATACAGGTGAATATCAATCTTGATGGTAAAGGAACATATAAGATTGATACATCGATTCCGTTTATGGATCATATGCTTTCACTTATGAGTTATCACGGTGGAATTGACCTTTCCGTTAAAGCAAAGGGTGATATCGAGATAGATTATCATCACCTTATGGAGGACCTCGGCATAACCATAGGTAAGGCTATTGACGAGGCCCTTGGAGAGAGACTGGGCATCAGAAGGTTCGGTTTTGCCAAGGTCCCTATGGATGAAAGCCTTGCAGAAGTTGTGATCGATCTGAGCGGTAGACCATATCTGGTCTATAAGGTCGGAAAAAGAAGAGGAACACTTAAAGACCTGCCGGTTTCCCTTTTTGAGGATTTTTTCCTTTCCCTTACAAACAATGCAAGGATGAATCTGCATATAATCCTTCAACATGGAAGAGACTTGCACCATATATACGAGGCAATATTCAAGGCCTTCGGACGGGCATTGAAAGAAGCCACTACGGTGGAATCAAAAAAAGTGCCGTCCACCAAGGGCAGGCTTTAATAGTATCTAATTAGCTTAACATCAGATCTATTGCTATGGCAACGATGGACAGAATGAAGATAATAAAATAATTAACATCCTCCATGGACTTCTTTAAGGAAGACAGGAGATAGACCACTACCTCCCTGTCTTCGTCTGTTAAACATGCATTGGCCTTGACCTTCTCTATTAATTCATATTCAGCTATTGCCCGCTTTCTTTTCCTGCTTATGGAGTATCTGTAGAGAAAGAAAAAGAGGTACCCTACCACCCCGAGATACCACACCGGTCTGACCCATCCGGGCTCCAGGTGCTGGAAGACAATGATTGACCTGAAGGCTATTGCAGACAAAAGCCCCAGAACAAAAAAACCGTAAATAACATATCTTGGCAGAATATGTGGACGATGTTTGTTCATTACTAAAAATTATACATCATTTGCGTTATTTGTGTTTATTGCGTTATGGAGTTTGTTGAGTTTAAACCAACCACCAATCCATCTACCCCTCCACACATCAACAAATACCAAATATTGACAAAATTGTCGGAAATATTTTTTAATAGCAGGCAAACGGCAACCAATTACCTATAAGGAGGATAAAGTCATGAAGATGATCTCGGCTGTCATCAAGCACTTCAGGCTTGATGAAGTAAGAAAGGCTTTGACAGAGATAGGCGTACAGGGTATGACGGTGATCGAGGTAAAGGGGTTCGGCAGACAGAAAGGACATCTCGAGGTTTACAGAGGAGTTGAGTACGAGGTTCAGTTTCTGCCAAAGGTTAAGATAGAGGTGGCAGTGACTGAGGATAAACTTGAAGATGTAGTTAATGCCATTCAGGAGGCTGCAAGAACAGGTGAGATAGGAGACGGCAAGATCTTCATATATAACCTTCAGGATGTAGTCAGAATAAGAACTGGTGAAAGAGGAAGGGAGGCTATATGATGAATACGAGAGTACTCAAAGGAATCACCGTTTTTCTACCTGTGATGCTTTTGATGCTTTCAAACTCTGCATTTGCAGCAGATGCTGCAAAGGTAGATCCTGGAGATACTGCCTGGATACTGGTTTCAGCTGCCCTCGTAATGCTTATGACTCCAGGGTTGGCACTTTTTTACGGTGGCATGGTCAGGAGGAAAAATGTCCTTGGTACCATTATGCACAGTTTTATTGCTATTGCCGTAATTAGCATACAATGGGTGCTTATCGGCTATACCCTGTCCTTCGGTCCGGACATAAAGGGAATAATCGGAGGCTTAGACTGGATTGGGCTAAAGGGTGTTGGTGTGGCGCCAAGCGATTATGCTCCAACAGTGCCCCATCTGGCATTCATGATATACCAGGCGATGTTTGCCGTAATTACCCCTGCTCTTATCAGTGGTGCCTTTGCTGAAAGGATGAAGTTTTCTGCCTATGTGATATTCATTCTTCTCTGGTCAACCTTTGTATACGATCCTGTGGCTCACTGGATTTGGGGTGGCGGATGGCTTGGATCTCTCGGTGTCCTGGACTTTGCAGGAGGTATAGTGGTGCATGTAACCTCTGGAATCTCAGCCCTCGCCGCAGCCCTTATCATCGGTCGCAGAAAGGGCTACCTGGTGGAGCAGATGACTCCGCATAACCTGCCAATGACGGTGCTCGGAGCGGGGCTTCTCTGGTTTGGTTGGTTCGGGTTCAATGCAGGCAGTGCTCTTTCCTCGGGTGAACTGAGTACCGTTGCCTTTGTGACAACTCACACGGCTGCTGTTGCTGCAACACTTACATGGATGATTATCGAGTGGATACATCACGGTAAGCCCACGATGTTTGGTGCGGCAACTGGTGCGATAGCGGGGCTTGCAACCATCACACCGGCTGCCGGCTTTGTCAGCCCTATGGCAGCGCTTATAATCGGTGTGGCAGCTGGCCTGTTTTGTTACACAGCTCTGAATGCTAAGACAAAGTTAGGTTATGATGACTCCCTGGATGCCTTCGGTGTGCACGGAGTTGGTGGAGCCATAGGTACTATCAGTGCAGGATTGTTTGCCTCACTTGCCATTAACTCGGGTGGAGCAAACGGTCTCTTTTATGGAAATGCAAATCAGTTCTTTGTTCAGCTTGGTGGCGTTGCCTTTGTGGCTGTATATTCCTTTGTAGTAAGTGTCGTGCTCTTGAAGATTATAGATTTTGTGGTTGGACTCAGGGTGCGAGAGGAAGAGGAGATCCAGGGGCTCGATGTTACCCAGCATGGTGAAGAGGGATACTTCTTTTAATGAAGTCCAATACAAATAATCATGTTTGATGGTGTAGAATAATGGCAGGGTATTAATGCCCCTGCCCTCTATAGGGTTCTTGATTAAATTTTTACTGGACACTTTGGTACTGGAGGTAATGATGAGCGTGCTTATTATTAAAAATATCCCAATGGAAGGTCCTGGCACAATAGAGGACTATCTGAAAGAAAAGAGACTGCCGTATGAAATAAAGGAGTTTTCAAAGGGAGAACGCATCAATCATGCTGGAGATTTTACCCATCTGGTTATAATGGGTGGCCCCATGGCTGTTTATGAAATGGACAGATATGATTATCTGAAGGAAGAGGCAGAGTTAATAGAGGACTTTATCAAAAATGGCAAAGCTGTACTGGGTATATGCCTGGGGGCTCAGATGATAGCCCATGTCTTGGGAGCACGGGTGTATCCGGGTGGTGTGCAGGAGGTGGGTTGGTATATGGTAGAGATCACGCAAGATGGGATGGAAGACCCTGTTTTAAAGAATCTTTCCATTGATAACGATACCCCCAAGGCAGAAGTCTTCCACTGGCACGGAGATACCTTTGAGCTGCCGGATGGCTCTGTAAGGCTTGCCATGAACGAGACATACGAAAACCAGGCATTCAGATACGGCTCCAATGTTTATGCCCTGCAGTTTCATATCGAGGTAACTCCGGCAATTGTCAGGGAGTGGTTTGAAGGAAGTAAGGATTATGACGTTGACAGTATGGTTGGACACACAGAAGAGATCTTCCCACTGTATCTTGCACGTGCAAAAAGGTTTTATGAAGGATTTTTCAGTCTATAGAACAATTGCGTGTAGATTGTCGCTTACCACCCCTTTGCCTCTTTGAGGCCTTCCAGCATAATAAGGATAAAGACGATGGTCAGCCCTGTAAGCACGCCAAATATGTTTACCAGTTTAAGGTACAGCAGCAAGGCAATTATTATTATCAGAATTAATAGTCGGAACATACTGAAGAAGATCAATCTGCCTGTTGCTCCCCTTGCAGCCTCAGGGTCTATAATCCCTCTTACGCCCCAGTGGATACCCCTCAGGTTTGCCAGGGCAAGCACCCCTCCCACGATAATGCTTGCTGGCAGCATCTTCCAGTCAAAGAATGCCGAAACCGCTGCTGCAAGTGCGATAAGCACAACTGCACGTCTATTTACCCTCTTTATCATCTGCATCTTCCTGCCTCCTGACGAATCTGAAGAGTTCCCTGAAGCCTGCTATTATGCCAAGGATCAAAAATATAACCGTTAAATATGGTGATGTGCCAAAGATACTGTCAAGTCCGTAACCTATTGCAAGTCCAACGAAGGTTGCTACAACAAGATTCAGAGGAGCCGTACTTGCCTCCATAAATGTTTTCCAGAGGTTCTTTTCCTTCTTACCCACCGTTTAACTCCTCGTAATCCACAGTTACCACTTCCTTCGTCAGTTCCGCTACTGTTCTGTAGAAGGCTGTTTTTGCAGCCTGTTGAAGCATATCGCAGTACTGCGGTACCCATTTTACTATATGTCTGTCAAAAAACAGTCTGAGTGGGTCAATCATGTTGTTTTCCAAAAGATAACTTACAAAGAGGAACTCGAGACCAAGATGGTCTGGCGGAATATCCAATACATCCTCATTAAGTACAAGTCCTGCACGGGTGTAGAACTCTTCAACCTCTCTGGTTGTGCTGGTCCACAGCCCCTTTTCCTCCAGGCTGGAGTAGTTGTAAAGGGACTCATATGGAAGAATTGCAGTAGTAGGGTCCACAAACAGCTGTGTAAAATCCTCTTCGATCTCCTCGGAAGTATCGATGATTTCTAATTCGAACTCTTCAATGATTTTCTGTAACAGTGTTTCTTCCGGACCATTAAGATAAAGTGTACCAAGAAGTTTGTAGGCAACTGCAACCTCTTGGTTGTAAAAGTCAAGGGTCATGTTTTCAGAAGGTTCCATCCTTAATGCCCACAATGGATATACCATTGGCATTGGCAAGGGAGATGATCTCCTGGTCCTGAAGAATAATAGCCTGTCCGGATTCAACGGCAAGCACTCGGGCCTTTACCTCAATCATTGCCTTGAGGGTATCCAGTCCCACCACAGGCACATCATATCTCATATCCTGCTGGGGTTTGGCTACTTTTACTACCACAGCTCCCTCTCCTGCAAGCCTTCCCCCTCTGCGTATTGCCTCGTCAGTTCCTTCAATGGCTTCTATTGCCATTACGGCCCTGTCTTTAACCACCACGGTCTGTCCGATATCCAGTCGGCCTATCTCTTTGGCAATCATGTAGCCAAAACGGATATCCTTCTTCTCGGATTTATCAGGTTTTCGATCCGTAAGAACCCCTTCGGGCATTAAGATATCCTCTGCAAAGGCGGTTGTCTTCAGCAATCGAATTCCCTCTGACTCAAGTTCATCGGTTATTGCCTGGAGAATGGTATCATCCTTCCGGTCTTTCAGTTTGAATAAGACTTTTATTGCTCTGAGGTCAGGCTGGATGTTTCCCTTATAGAGAAGGGACTTCGATACTTTGCCTGCCATAATAGTCTCTTCAATACCTGCATCCTTGAGAGTCTTAATAAGACTGCCCAGCTGCCCCACATTTACCCTCTTTACCTCGTCAGCACAGCCATCAATGTTGTCGGCTATGGGATCAAGAGCTATCATGAGCACATAGTAGCCCTTTTTTCGGGCCTCTTTTGCAAGAATGCACGGGAGGATTCCCTTACCTGATATAATACCCAGTTTTTTCATCTCTACCTATCTCCATTGCTGCCTGGTCTGCATATGCCCCTTCGGTTGGCGTTGATGAACTCAATGAGTCGGGCTATTTCCTCCGTGTACGGAAGCTCTTCCTGAACCTTTTTTATCGCTTCCTTAAGGGTCAGTTTCTCACGGAAGAGAATCTTATATGCCTTTTTTAATTCCGAAATTGTTTCCTCGGAAAAGCCATGCCTTTTAAGTCCTATAAGATTGAGCCCGTAGAGTTTTGCCCTGGGCCCAGAGGCGGTCATATAGGGAGGTATGTCCTGCCCCACACCACTGAATCCGCCCACCATTGCATAGGCTCCTATGCGTGCAAACTGGTGTACTGCCACGATTCCTCCTATCACAGCATGGTCTTCAACATGGACATGACCACCAAGTGTAGCTGCATTTGCCATAATTATATTGTTGCCCACCTTACAATCATGAGCAATATGAACGTAGGCCATGAGAAAATTGTTATTGCCTATCTCGGTCAGTCCGTTCCCGCCAACTGATCCCCTGTGGATGGTTATATACTCCCGTATAATGTTGTTATTGCCGATTTTGACCCCCGTTGGTTCGCCGTTGTATTTCAGGTCCTGCGGGGGAAGCCCTATGCTGGTAAAGGGATAAATCTGACAGTTTTCCCCTATCTCCGTCTCTCCTTCTACAACCACATTATTAAAAAGACGGGTGTTTTGCCCGATTCGGACCTTTCCGGAGATAATACAATAAGGTCCTATTATTACTCCTTCATCGATTTCTGCACTGCTGTCAACAATTGCTGTTGGATGAATCTCTGTTGCCATCTTATAACTCCTTATCTGTTACCATTGCTGTAAACTCTGCCTCGGCAACCAGTGTGTCGCCAACATAGGCATTCCCTGCAAATCTCCATATTGTCTGCCTGCCCCGAAGCACAGTGACTTCAAGTCTCAACTGGTCACCTGGCACTACCGGTTTGCGAAACTTGGCCTTTTCAATACTTAGAAAATAGGTGGCCTTGCCACTAATTCCGGATTTAAAAGCCAGAACACCGGAGACCTGAGCCATGGCTTCCACAATTAACACACCGGGCATGATGGGATTACCAGGGAAGTGGCCCTGAAAGAAGGGCTCATTCATTGTTACATTCTTTATTCCCACAATCCGCTTCCCTTCTTCAAGCTCTATCACTCTGTCAACCAGGAGAAAAGGATATCTGTGAGGTAGTAGTTCCATAATTTCTTTAATTCCTATCATCTTCTCCTCCTAATTTGAGTTCTTTTATTGTTTTTTCAATCTCCCTGACCCTTTTCAATAAATCCGGAAGTTGCTCCATTGCTGCCCTTACGCGTAACCACTTAAAGTGTGGCATTGCAGGAGCCCCTGAGTAAGCCCCCTTGTCTATGTCACTCATGATGCCTGCTTTTCCAGCCACTATACATCCGTCACCTATCCGTACATGGTCTGAAATGCCAGCCTGCCCTGCTATTGTCACATAGTTACCGATTTCACAACTGCCAGCTATTCCAACCTGAGCAATGATAATGCAATGCTTGCCAATTCGTACATTATGGGCGATCTGTACAAGGTTGTCTATCTTTGTCCCTTCCCCGATTACGGTATTACCTGTGGTTGCACGGTCTATGGTGACACCTGCGCCGATTTCCACATCATTCTCTACTATGACGCCACCAACCTGAGGAATCTTATAATGAATACCCTGGTTAAATATATATCCGAACCCGTCAGAACCTATTACAGTGCCGGAATGGATTCTTACCCTTGAGCCGATTGTTACCTTATCGTAAATAGTTACATTAGGATATATAACAGTATCCTCTCCTATCTTTGAGCCTTTGCCGATAAATACTCCCGGGTATATAACAGTCCTATCTCCGATAACAACATCATCCGAAATAAATGCGTTTGGGTATATGGAAACATCCTTGCCTATACTGGCGGAGGGTGATACAATGGCGCCCTCCATGATACCCTTCGGTTCATGAGGTCTCGAATAAAAGAGTTCAAGAGCCTTTGCAAAGGCTAATTGAGGATTTTCGGTAATTAGTTGGGGAATATCGATGTCCTTCAAAAGGGTCTTGGTTATCACCGCAGAGGCACCGGAGGCCCTCAGAGCCTCAATTAGCTTTTCACTTTTCACATATGTGAGATCCCCTGTGCCTGCGGTATCAAGACCTGCAACATCTTTTATTTCAATACTGTCGTCGCCTACGACCTCGGCGCCAAGCTTTTCAGCAATATCCTTTAGCCTCATTTCTTGGATTTGATCTCCTTATTGTATCTTTCTATCACCTTGTCAGTTATATCAACCGCCTTGTCTGCATAAAGGATCAACCCTTCTGCTTTTTCAAGAATTATGGTATATTTCTCTTCCTTTCCTATCTCTCTTACAATCCTTACAAGGTCTTTCAGTATTGCATTGGTCAGTTCAAACTCCTTCTTTTTAACCTCTTCCTGTGCATCTTGCAGGAAACGTTTGTACTCTCGAAGTTTTCTGTCAAGTTCATCCTGTTTCTTCTTGCGGGCTTCTTCTGAAAGCAGGGCTGATTGCTTGTCAATATCCGCCTTCAACTTTTCCACCTCTTTTGCTCTCTTATCAATATCTTTCTGTTTTGCCTTTATAATGGCTTCAAGATCGCTCTTGGCTTTTTTGCCGCCTTCTGACTCATTTAAAGCCCTTTGAAGATCAACGTATCCTATTTTTAACTCATCTGCAAGGGCTGTGCTGCAAAACAGAAAGGCAAAGAGAATAAAAAAAACGGTCTTTTTCATTGCTTCCTCCTTTATTGATATCTTAATTTGTCGGCTCTCTATACAGTGATAATATATATTATCATGACAGAACCGTTTTAGACCCGCCAATAATTTTTCTAAATAAAAACAGGGTTAAGGGTTGTTTGCTTAGAAATAGCCACCAAAGGAAAATTCTATTTTGCCTGAATCCTCTCCGTCTCTCCGGTCAAGGTTGTATCCGTACTCGATTCTGATAGGACCGAGTGGGGATATCCAACGCAATCCCGCTCCTGTTGTGTATCGGAGATCTCTACCGAAGTCTTCAGATGTGTCATATGCCCTTCCTGCATCGAAAAAGATTACGCCATTTAACCTTAATTCTGAAATTAGGGGAAAGATATACTCCAGGTTTAGAATCAGCTCCCTTGTGCCACCAATGGGGTCACCGTTTTCATCTTTCGGGCCTGCATCACCGAAACCCAACCCCCTCACTGTATATAAACCGCCAACATAGAATCGCTCATAAAGAGGAAGTTTGTGATTGAATAGTCCGGAGGCATAACCGATCCTTCCTCTTGCAGCTATGGTTGTTTCCCCTATCGGGAAGAACCAGGCTGAATCAAACACTCCTTTAATAAAATAGTTAGTGCCACCAAGGCCGGCATATGTAACATAAAGGGCATTCCTGGAGCCTTCGTGAGGATTCAGGAAGCTGTCTCTGGAATCCCTTGCTATTGCAGGGGTAATACTGCTTGTGATATTTGTTCCCTCCTGATCCTTAACAAATTGTGATGCATCCTCATCGATGTTTGATATTGTAACTCTTTCATATTTGTAACTTATGCTTGAACTCCAGAACTCGGCAAATCTTTTACCGAATCCGATGGTACCACCAGTGGATTTTCTGTCGTATGCTATATAGTCACGCGTTGTTCTGTAAGCACTTAGATTTAATGATAAAGGTTTGTCCATAAACCAGGGATCTCTGTAAGCAACTTCATAGTAGGTGGAACGTCCTCCAAATTCGCCTCTTAATTTTATGTATCTACCCGTACCAAAAAGGTTTGCTTGGGTGAGATCAATAAGAGCAACAAATTTATCGACAGTGCTGTAACCTCCACCGATGCTCAGGAATCCGGTGGCCTTCTCTTTTACTTTGATATCTATGTCTATTTTCTTCTCCTTGACATCCGGTTTTGGTACCAGATCAACTGTTTCAAAGAAGTTGAGATTGTTGATACGTTCATAGCTTCTCTTTAGCAACTTGCTGTTAAATATATCTCCTTCATCAAGTCGCATCTCTCTTCTGATTACCTTGTCCTTTGTTTTTGTATTTCCTATAACCTCTATTCTTCCTATACGGTACAAATCACCTTCGTCTATGTTTAATATGATATGGACCTCTTTGCTCTTTTTATCGGGAATGATTTCAGGTTCAACAGATGCCATTGCGTATCCGCGCTCCGAGTAAAACTCCGTTATCTTCTTTATGCTTTCTCTAAGCTTTGTTCTGCTGAAGACTTCACCCGGCTCTATCTCAAGCAACTCTTTCAGGTAAGGTTCATCCGATGGTTTGTGCCCCCTGAATTTTATTTCCGAGATTTGGTATCGAGGGCCTTCGGATATCCTGATCTTTATTGTCATTTTTTTCTTGTCAGGAGTGAGGGAAATCTCTGGATCTGACACAACTACATTTAAAAAACCGTTATCATAATATAAGTCCTTGATCCGTTCAATATCGTTTTTCATTACAGATTTTTTGTAGTATCCCGAAGAGGTAAATATCGAAAATATCCACCATGTTTTTGTCTTCATTACATCTTTTATGTCTCCGTCTGAGAGGGCAGAGTTTCCTGCAATTTCGATATCTTTTATCTTTACCTTATCTGCCTCCTCGATCAAAAAGGTAAGTGAAACCTCATCATCCGAAATCTCTTTAACTATTGGGACGATGTTTGAGAGCCAATACCCTTCCGATTCGTAGAATGCCCGCAGAGCCGATACATTGTGCTGAATCAGGGTGGCATCTGCAATTGCACCAGGTGTTATGGTGACCTGTTTTCTTAATTTGTCATCATCAAACTCTTTGTTTCCGCTGAAATTTATTTTTACAATAGTAGGCTTTTCCTTGACTGTGTATATAACCTTTAACCCTCCTTCATATGGTTCCACCTCAACTATTACATCCTCAAAATAGCCCATTTTATAAATTTTTTTGATATGTTTATTATGTTTTTATGATTATTCTTTTCACAAATCGTCCCTTGGACTTTGGGCGTTTAGCTCACAGGATCAACTCTCCTTGGCGAACCTATCATTTGTTTTTGTTTCTTTCCGTTGAAATCAACGCAAGAACGTAGTATTGTCCTTGTTCTATAAATTTAGTCCAGACAGAATGATGTCGTGTTTTCGCACCTGAATCTCTTCTCTGTTAACCATCAAATGTTCAACGAATCCTCCTGAAACACGTTGGAATGTGTTAAACACACGCAGGTATTACATACTACACGAATATGACAACACGTAAACCAGCGAAACACGCTATCTGTGTGTGTGCTTGCGTGAGTGCGTGTCACAGAGACAGAAAGGGAGTGTTGTGTGTGTA
>JALUAR010000167.1 GCA_027050975.1 Thermodesulfovibrio sp. | reverse complement strand
CTTTTAAATCAAAGGGCACTTTTTGCTGCATAGAACATTACCCCCTTTCTTTCTTAAATTATTTGTTAACAAGGAATTGAGAAGGCATAGTGAGAAGAGAATTGAGAAGGCATAGTGAGAAGAATAAGCGATTATACTTTGCTTTTTAAAGCATAATGAAGTTTAACATAAAAACAAGAAAATTACAATCTATTTTTCTGTATTTTTACCCGAAACAGCCTGGATCTTAAACAGGGTATTTTCAGTTATCCGTGTATCCTTCCCTGTCTGTCTCTTTCTTGTGGCAACAAAGGGATTTCATTGAACCGGAAAAAGGAATCTGCTATAATTCTAAAAAAAGGAGCGAGACTTATGCCCACTATCTTTGATCCACCACCACCGGAGATACTTAATGAACTGGAATTACTGAAAGAGGCGCTAAATCAGACGATTCCACCGAAAATACCAGGGGAAAATCTCCTGATTGCCACATGGAACATACGCTCATTTGCCTCCCTTACGAGAAAGTGGACAGTTTCTTCTGCAGACAACCCCAAACGCGACCTTCGTGGTCTCAGAGCAATCTGCGAGATCATATCCCGATTTGACGTGGTAGCCATTCAGGAGGTAAAGGGGAACCTGAGGGCCCTGCGGGATACAATGAAATACTTAGGTGAGGGATGGGGTTTTCTGATGACAGACGTAACCCGCGGCAAGAGCGGTAACTGGGAGAGAATGGCCTTTGTGTTTGATTGTCACAGGGTTAAGCCCTCCGGGCTTGCATGTGAACTGGTGGTCCCTGCGGAATGGCTGAATGAGATTGGAGAGGACTCTCTGAAAAGACAGTTTGCACGAACACCTTATGCAGTTAGCTTCCGCTGTGGCACAGTGACCTTTATACTCGTTACCCTTCATGTGGATTACGGAGATTCCTCATCAGAGAGAATACCGGAGCTCAAAGCTATTGCACGATGGATGGCTGAATGGGCAGACCAGAGCAACAGATGGCACCATAATCTCCTTGTACTTGGTGACTTTAATATCGATAGGAAAGGTGGAGCCCTCTGGGATGCCTTTACATCAACGGGTCTGACAGTACCTGATGACCTCCACAAGGTGCCCCGCACCCTTTTTGCCGATGCTTTAAATCCCGCTCGTGATAAATTCTATGACCAGATAGCCTGGTTTCAAAAAGGAAGGTCGCGCCTTCTCTCAATGGAATACAAACAGGGTGGTTATTTTGATTTCCTGCCTTATGTTTACAGGAACATCTCGATTAGCAAGAAATCGATCTCATATCGCATCTCCGACCACTACCCTTTGTGGGTTGAGTTTTCCCTGGAGGCGATAAGTTAACCATAAAAATGTAATCCTAAGGGATATAGTGAGTATTGGTAATAAACCTTCTCAGGGAGAGAGAGTTCTCAAAGGCAAGGATATGTCTCCTTGCTACAGACCAGAGCCTGAACAGGGCCTTTTCAATAATCCGCGCATTCACTCCAAGTAGTCTCACAACCACACCCTTTGCCGGAAGAGTGGAGACGCCTCCCACCACATCCCCTGTCTCAACCATAGTTGTCCGTAGTGCACTGATAAGGGGCTTTTCCAGAGACAGGTTATCAAAGATGAGATATAGCACTGCAGTTGCCGAAAACCCCTCCAGCAGACCCATGCCGTTGTAATCGATCTTACCTGGCCTCAGAGTCATTCTTTCCGTGAGGATAAGCTCTCCATCATACTCTATCTCCGTAGTGTTTCTATACTCTTCAAACTGCAGGCTCTCTCCCCTTGCCACTCTACCAGTAGTAAAGGCATCAAGTATAAAAGCAGTAGCACCTTTATCCATACAAACCCTTGTCTTCTGACGATACAGGGAGCCAGCGAAGGGGATTACATACCCTGGCATATACTCAAGGACACCGCCTCTTTTTATGGTTATTTCAACGCTCTGAGATGAGAACTGTCCCGTACTCCTATAGATCTTATTCGCTGACGGTGTAGTTATCAAAACATGGGCATACTCATCAAGGGTGATATCTATCTCTATCCTATCTCCACCGACAAGCCCACCTGTGGGATTAACTAGATAGGTACAGGCACATCCTGTCTCGTCAGGATAGAAGGGCTGGAATGCCTGCATCGGGATGGTTGAGAAGGAATCGTAAAGGATGGTTCTCTCCTGTCTTTTTTTAAAGAAAAGACTGAGTCTGCCGTGTCTTCCTACTTCATGTAATTTATCATGTCTCCACAAAGAGGACCTCTCTCCTGATCCAGTTAATCACCTCATTTAGCCCTTCACCACTGAGCAGGCTGGTAAATATAAAGGGTCTTTCACCTCTCATCCTCTTTGCATCCCTCTGCATCACCTCAAGACTTGCACCAACATATGGTGCAAGGTCTATCTTGTTTATCACTAAAAGGTCTGAGCGGGTAATGCCAGGGCCTCCCTTCCTGGGTATCTTATCACCACCTGCAACATCTATCACATAGATTGAACTGTCCACCAGTTCAGGGCTGAAGCTTGCGGCAAGATTGTCTCCACCGCTTTCCACAAATATGATGTCAAGTTCTTTGAATCTATCAATCAGCCGCTGGATTGCCTCCTGATTTATTGATGCATCCTCTCTTATAGCTGTGTGTGGACACCCTCCTGTCTCAACCCCTATAATCCTCTCCACAGGCAATACCCCTGCCCGTATAAGAAACTCTGCATCCTCTTTTGTATAGATATCGTTCGTTACCACGGCGATGGAAAATTCCCCTGCCATCTGCCTGCAGAGTCTCTCTATGAGAGCTGTCTTACCAGACCCAACAGGCCCACCTACCCCGATTTTTACCGGCTCTGTCATGACCTTATTACCTCCTATGACTTAAACAGTCTCGTGTAAAGCTGTTCATGCCTCATCGTTCTTATCTCAACTCCCGGAGCAAAGGCAGCTATACCATCTTCATCAAGCTGAGAAACCTCCTTTGTAACCTCCACAAGCAGGGGCTTTATCTTTTCAATCACCCTCTGGCCATCTGTATGCCCCAGTGGTATCAGTCTCACCCCGGCGCTCACAATGCCTGATACTGCTGAATAGAGATAGGCCAGCACCGCATCGTCTCTTCCAACTCCAAGGCAGTTACAGACCAGTGCAAACATCACAGGGTGATGCCCCTGCAGCTCTCCTGCCTTTATGCCTGCTTCAAATCTCTCCAGTAGCACTGACTTATGTAGCTGCCCCATTACCTTCAAAAGCTGCCTTCCTGTCTGGATGCTCCCCTGCCTCAGTTCTTTCGTTAATTTCATGGAATGTATCAGTCTGTCAAGACGAAAGAGGGAAGAGAGATCCCCTCTGTCTGCTTTGTCAAAGGCTAATTTCACAAATAGGGCATCACACCTTCCTATCATTCCGGTAATATAAGCTGTTAAAAATTTATAAAACCCATCTATATCTCTCACTACCCCTTCGGTTACATAAGTCTCCAGCCCCCATGAATAAGCAAAGGCTCCTGAGGGGAAAAAGGAATCCGTTATCTGAAAAAGGCTGATAAGGGAAAGGGCCCTATCCATGATGGTTGCCCCTCCTCAGGGGTTCAAAAGTCTCTTTCCTGCACTCGTATTTTATGGATTCCTTCTTCAGGAACTCCTCTATCAACCGATTATATGGCGTTATTATGGTGCCTTTGCACAGGCAGATTGGGAGGTGTCTGTTACCAATCTCATAGGCAACCAGGGCACTCTGCGACAGGTTTTCCGGAAAGATGACAATCACATCCTCCTTTTCAGCCTCCACAACAATATAACGACTCTCATTCAGATAGAGAACATCACCCTCCTGCATGACCGTTCCTGTAGGAAGGGCAATACCGAGTTCAACCCCCTTTGTGGTTCTGACCCTCTGCCTGGGCCTTCTCCTGTCTTCCCAGTTCAGGACAACGGTATCTCTCTCAAGCCCCCTTAAATCCTTTACTTCTCTTACTTTACTTCTGACTATCAACATGACTCTCCCTAAAACAGAAAATACCTCTGTGCCATTGGCAGAACCTCTGCAGGCTCACATCTCAACACCTCACCGTCGGCCTTGACTATATAGGTCTCGGGATCAACCTCAATATAAGGAAGGTAGTCATTATGAATCATATCCTTCTTACCAAGGTCACGACATTTCTTAACATAGGCTACCCTTTTTTGCAGGCCCAGACGTTCATGCACTCCTCTATCAAAGGCAGCCTTTGAGATAAATGTCAGTGATGTACTGTAAATAGCCCTGCCAGAGGCACCAAACATGGGCCTCATCAGATATGGCTGGGGAGTTGGTATGGAGGCATTGGCATCACCCATCTGGGCATAGGCAATAAATCCAGCCTTTATAACCATCTTTGGCCTCACCCCAAAGAAATGAGGCTCATAGAGGACAATGTCTGCAAGCTTACCCTTCTCAATAGAGCCAACATACCTGGCAATACCATGGGCTATGGCAGGGTTTATGGTATACTTTGCAACATATCTTTTTGCCCTGAAGTTGTCGTTGTCTCCTTTTTCTTCCCTGAGTCTGCCCCTCTGCCTCTTCATCTTGTCCGCTGTCTGCCATGTCCGTATTATTACTTCCCCCACCCTTCCCATTGCCTGCGAGTCTGAGGCCATTATGCTGAAGGCACCCATATCGTGCAGTATATCCTCTGCTGCTATGGTCTCTGCCCTTATCCTTGAGTCAGCAAAGGCCACATCTTCTGGTATCCGCGGGTCAAGGTGGTGACAGACCATGAGCATATCGAGGTGTTCGTCCATTGTGTTGATTGTAAAGGGCATGGTCGGGTTTGTTGAAGATGGCAATACATTGTGCTGACCGCATACCTTTATTATGTCAGGGGCATGGCCTCCGCCAGCACCCTCTGTATGGTATGTGTGTATTGTCCTGCCTTTGAAGGCAGCAATTGTATCCTCAACAAAACCTGCTTCATTAAGGGTATCCGTATGGATGGCTACCTGCACATCATATTCATCTGCCACAGACAGACAGGTATCAATTGCAGCAGGGGTTGTTCCCCAGTCTTCATGAAGCTTCAGTCCCATTGCACCAGCCTCTATCTGTTCCCTGAGGCTGGCGGGCCTGGAGGAGTTACCCTTACCAAGAAAACCCAGGTTAACAGGAAAGGCATCTGCAGCCTCAAGCATCCTGTGAATGTTCCACTCCCCTGGTGTGCATGTGGTGGCATTAGTGCCTGTTGCAGGACCTGTTCCACCTCCTATCATGGTGGTTATGCCTGAGGAGATTGCCTCTTCTATCTGCTGTGGACAGATAAAGTGGATATGTGTATCCACACCACCGGGGGTGGCGATCAAACCCTCACCAGCTATCACCTCTGTGGATGCACCTATTACCATATCAGGATGTACACCGTCCATCAAATCCGGGTTCCCGGCCTTGCCTATTCCGCAGATCTTACCGTTCCGTATACCTATGTCTGCCTTGACAATACCCCAGTGGTCAAGAATAACCACGTTGGTTATGACCAGATCCAGTGCACCTGCATCCCTCGTTGCCTCAGGTGATTGCCCCATACCATCCCTTATAACCTTGCCTCCGCCAAACTTTACCTCATCACCATACACTGTGAGGGCCTCTTCAACCTCAATGATGATATCTGTATCAGCAAGCCTTATTTTGTCACCCTTTGTGGGACCAAACATATCAGCATACTGTCTTCTGTCTATCTTAAGGCTCATATCAGACACCTCCAAACCCTTTCTCTTTTGCCTTCTTCAGTGCAGAAGCCCTGACCCTGTCATCATCTGCATTGCCCTCTGTCAGGCCATTTAATCCGTATACGTTTCTGCTACCGCTGAACTCAACAAGCTGGACCTCTCTTTCCTGCCCTGGCTCAAACCTCACTGCAGTACCAGCAGGGATGTTGAGCCGCATGCCAAAGGCCCTCTCCCTTTCGAAAACCAGTGCCCTGTTGACTTCAAAGAAGTGAAAGTGGGAGCCCACCTGTACCGGTCTGTCTCCTGTGTTTGTAACCACTATTGAGATGGTCCTTCTACCACGGTTTAGCTCTATCTCTTCCTTACCCAAGATATACTCGCCGGGTATCATCTCACCCTCCTTCATCTTATGGGATTATGAATGGTGACAAGTTTTGTTCCGTCAGGGAAGGTCCCCTCCACCTGTATCTCCTTTATCATCTCTGCAACCCCGTCCATAAGATCTTCCCTTTTCAGAATGGTGGCACCATACTGCATCAGTTCAGCAACTGACCTGCCTTCTCTTATACCTTCCAGCACCTCTGCGGTAATTATGGCAACTGCCTCCGGGTAGTTCAGCTTTAGCCCTCTGGACAGCCTCTCCCTGGCCAGGGAGGCAGCCAGATAAATAAGTAGCTTATCCTTCTCTTTCTCAGTCAGTCTCATAAAGACACCTCCTTGGGTTCAATACTGTCCGATAGATCGTGTAAGTTCCTGGTAGGACAGGGGATATTAATATTGAGCGGATTTAAATTTTGCATAAGATTTGCCATGGAGGGCAAATCGCAAAATTTCCTCGGAGCAAGCCAAGGATGGCTTGCGAGAATGAGACGAAAAATTAATATCCCCTGTCCTTAGTTTTTCTTCCCTGTTTTTACCGGACACTACTGCCTTGGGTTTATAAAGCATCATCGCCACGCTGTCCTGTCCTGATGGTTACTGCATCCTCCACATTCAGGACAAAGATCTTTCCATCTCCGATGTTGCCAGTCCTTCCTGTCTTCATGATGACATCAACTATCTTTTCAGCATCCTCATCCCTGCATACCATCAACAACAGTTCCTTTGGCAGTTTGTCGTACTTCATCTCTCCGATTGTAATACCTCGCTGTTTTCCACGACCTCTCACACTGATCTCTGTAAGGGATGGAAACCCTGCTGCCTTCAGACTGTCCTCCACTTCCTTCAACCTGTCAGGCCTCACTATGGCTATGATCATCTTCATTTGAAACCTCCATCAGATAGTTAGATGATTCTGAATCTCCTCTTTACTCAACTCTCCTACTGCTCCTTTAAACACTATTGAGCCTTTTTCCATGACATAGCAGAAGTCAGAAAGGCGCAATGCAAACTCCATAAACTGTTCAACCAGAAGAATGGATACATTTCCCTGCTCTTTTATAAACCTGATGGTATTCTCTATCTCAAAGACAACAGAGGGCTGAATACCTTCAGTCGGCTCATCCAGAAGCAGGAGTTTTGGCTCTGTTATCAGGACACGGGCAATGGCCAGCTGCTGTTGCTGTCCGCCACTGAGGTCGCCTCCCCTTCTTGAAAGCAATTTTTTAAGTGCAGGAAAGAGTTCAAATATACCCTCGGGTATTGAGGGCCTTTTTACTCCCCTTGCCTCAAGTCCGATAAGCAGATTCTCCTGCACTGTCAGATGAGGAAATATATCCCGGCCCTGTGGAACATAGCCTATTCCGTGCACTGCCCGCTTTTCAGGACTCCAGCCTGTAATATCCTCTCCGTCAAAAATGATTCTACCTGAAAGAGGCTGTATCAGCCCCATTACTGTCTTCAGAAGCGTTGTCTTACCCACACCATTACGCCCCATAAGGGCAACCACCTGTCCCTTACCAATCTCTATATCAACATCCCTGAGGATAACGGTTTCTCCATAAGAGCTATGTATACCTTTAATTGAGAGCATGGCTGTCCACTTCACCTCCTCTTCCAAGGTAGACATCAATCACAACAGGGTCATTCTTGACACGATCGAATGAGCCCTCGCAGATAATCTGTCCCTCATGCAGCACAGTAACCTTTCTTGCAAATCGTTGTACAAAGTTCATGTCATGCTCCACAACTATTACAGACCTGTCATTTGCTATCTCCATGAGGATTTCTCCAGTGCGAATCCTCTCTCTTCCTGTCATACCTGCAACCGGTTCATCAACCAACAGGAGTTTCGGCTCCTGCATTATTGTCATTGCAAGCTCCAGCCACTGCTTTTCTCCGTGAGAGAGGAACCCGGCCTTCTGGTTTGACTTCTCTTTCAGCCCTACCTTTTTGAGGACTGAGAAGATCCGGTCAGTATCTGCACTGTTGAGAGAGTGAAGCAGTGACGAAAGCACGCCGGTGTTTTTCTTCAGTGCTATCTCCATGTTTTCAAATACCGTGAGATTTGAAAAGACAGAAGGTGTCTGAAACTTCCTGCTTATACCAGCACGTGCTATTCTGTACTCACTGAGACGGCAGATATCAAGACTGTCTCCAAAAATCACCCGTCCCTTTTCAGGCTTCACCTTTCCACATATCACATCAAGGAGTGTGGTCTTACCTGCTCCATTCGGTCCTATAAGGAACCTGAGTTCTCCCCTGTCCACATAGAAACTGACCTCCTTCAGTGCCTTAAAACCACTGAAGTTTACTGTCACATTCTCCATGTATATAATGGTTTCTGCCATATCCACCTCTCCGATTTAAACCTGTTCTTCTCCAGCCACAAGGCAATGTTGAGCTTTCCTTCTTTTGCTGATCTTTTCAAATACTCCCACAATACCCTGTGGAAAGAAGAGGACCACTCCAATAAAGAGAGCACCCAGAAAGTAAAGCCATACATCCGGAAATGTTTCACTGAGATAGCTCTTTGCAAAGTTTACTACCAGAGTTCCTATTACAGCTCCGCTCAAAGTTCCCCTGCCACCGACGGCAACCCAGATGGCCATCTCAACTGAGGGAAGAATCCCCATCATTGAGGGCGATATAATACCCACCTGTGGCACAAAGAGTGCACCTGCAAGACCTGCTATTGCAGCAGAAAGTGCAAAGACACCTACTTTGAATACAGATGTGTTATAACCCAGGAACTTCAGGCGATTCTCACCGTCACGAATGGCTATCAGTACTCTGCCTGTCTTTGTGCTCACAAGCCATCTGGATAGAAGAAAGATGATTATCAGCACAACAACCGTTATAATATAAAGCCCTCGCATGGTTGAAGCCTCTGAGAGGGAATATCCCAATATATCCTGAAAATTTGTTATCCCGTTGGTCCCGCCTGTGTATGGCTGCTGTCCTATAAAGAAGATAGAGACCACAAGGGCCAGTGCCTGTGTGAGTATCGAAAAGTATACACCCCTGATTCCTGCACGGAATGTGGGAATACCGATTAACATTGCAAAGACAGCAGGAATAATAATTGCCATGGGTAAAGCAAACCAGAAATGCTGAAATGGCTTCCAGAACCACGGAACCTCTTCGAGACCACTCCACATCATAAAGTCAGGTAGTTCCTCTGCCTGAAGTTTCAGATACATTCCCATACAGTAGGCACCAAGGCTGAAGAATACGCCGTGTCCGAGGCTCAGAATCCCTGTGTATCCCCATATCAGATCTATAGCTACAGCCACTATGGCAAAGGTCAGAAACTTTCCTAACAGATTCAACCTGAAGTCAGACAAAACAAGAGGCAAAAGCAACAAAGCAATTGCTGCTATAATGTATGACCAGTTTCTTTTCATATCAAATCCTCTACTCATAATCCCTCTTAATCAAGTGTACGTGTTTTAAGAGCAAATAACCCCGACGGTTTCCACTGCAGGAAGATGATAACCAGTGCAAAGACTATCACCTTTCCCATACTTGATGTGGTAATAAATTCAAATACCGGGCTTGCAATTCCTATCATGATTGCACCTGCTATTGTGCCTGCCAGATTGCCCACACCACCAAGCACAACAACCATAAAGGCATCTATGATATAGTTCTGTCCCGTGGAAGGACCGATTGAGCCAAGGAGACTGACAGCAGAGCCTGCAACCCCGGCCAGGCCACATCCTATTGCAAAGGTAAGGGAATCCACGCTTCTGGTTTTAATACCCATACAGGCGCTCATGTCTCTGTTCTGCATCACAGCTCGCATCCTTCTGCCACCTGTAGATTTATAAAGATATATATACATTCCGGCAACGCATAACACAGCGATAGCCATTATAAAAAGCCTGTTATATGGTAGTTGAAGTCCTTTCATGAGGGTTATACCACCACGGAGCCACTCCGGAGCCGTTACCTCCACATTATTGGCACCAAAGATGTTTCTTGCCAGTTGCTGAAGTATCAGGCTGAGTCCCCATGTGGCCAGGATGCTTTCATAAGGCCTGCCGTAGAGAAATCTGATCAGGGACTTCTCCATAACAAATCCAATACCTCCTGCGACCAGAAATGCCAGAGGCAGGGAAAAGAGAAAATAAGTTCCACTGTCATGCCCGATAAAAACCTTCTGAAGGACATAGGCTGTATATGCCCCGATCATGAGAAACTCACCATGGGCAAAATTAATAACCCCCATTATCCCGAAGGTTATGCTGAGCCCAAGCCCTATCAGAAGCAGGATTGAGCTCAGACTGAGGCCATTAAAGACCTGTGACAGGATTATCTCAATACTCATATCTTCCCTTTGTACCTTCCCTGTTTCCAGATTTCCCTGCCTGCGACATCAGGCAGGCAGGGATTATTTTTGACTTACCTTTTAACTATTTTCCCTGGTGCTATTACCTTCTTTTTTGAGACAAGCGGAGGAAAGGGCTCTGGCTGAACGGGTTTGCCGGAACTCCAGATGATATCAAACTGTCCATCCTTTCTGATCTTGCCTATCTGAACAATCTTCCAGGTATGGTTATTAGTAGGGTCAATGGTTACCCAGCCCTCAGGAGCCTTGTATTTAATACCCCTTAATGCCTCACGAACCTTCTTCACATCCGTGGTGCCTGCCTTCTTTACTGCTTCTGCCCAGAGATAAACGCCAAAGTAGCCTGCCTCAATAGGGTCGTCTGTAACTCGATCCTGTCCGTAACGGGCCTTGTAGTTCTTCACAAAGACCTCGTTCTCAGGTGTCTTCATGCTCATGAAATAATTCCATGCGGCAAGGTGTCCCTCTGCATTTTCAGCACCAATACCTATCAGCTCGTGCTCGGCAATACTTACGGACATAACAGGTATATCCCTGGCTGTAATGCCTGCTGCCCTGAGTTGTTTGAAGAACGCAACATTGCTGTCACCGTTTAAGGTATTGAATATTACATCAGGCTTTGCTGCCTTTATCTTGCTGATAACCGTGCTGTATTCAGTGTGACCCAGAGGTGTATACTCTTCTCCGACAACAATACCTCCCTCGGCCTTCAACTGTTTCTTGATAATGAGATTAGCTGTCCTTGGAAATACATAGTCTGAGCCAAGGAGATAGAATTTTTTGTAACCCTGTTTAAGGAGCCAGGTAACAGCAGGCATTATCTGCTGATTTGGAGCAGCACCTGTGTAGATGATATTCTTTGATGCCTCCAGCCCCTCGTACTGGACAGGATAAAAGAGCAGGTGGTCATACTTCTCAAATACCGGAAGTACTGCCTTGCGGCTTGCCGATGTCCAGCAACCAAAGACAACAGCCACCTTGTCCCTCAGTATCAACTTCTTTGCCTTCTCTGCAAAGGTAGGCCAGTCTGATGCGCCATCCTCAACAATCGGAACTATCTTACGACCAAGGAGCCCTCCCTTTGCATTGATCTCCTCAATAGCCATCAGGGTTGCATCCTTAACTGCCACCTCACTAATAGACATTGTTCCGCTAAGGGAGTGTAATACACCCACCTTTATTGGCTCTTTATCTGCTGCATATACTCTTCCGCTATCCAGTATCATGCAGCCAAAGAAAAAGACAACTAATATCATGTACTTCAACATTCCATTTAAAGATTGCCTTATACTCGACATAGATTCCTCCTTCTTTGAGTTTGTTTTAAAGAGATTGTATTCATCTCAAAAAGCCTTCCGAGATTTTTGCTCCTTCATACTCACCTCCTCTCTCTTTCATTGCTTCTGTTCTCTGGTGTGATAGCTATAAAGCCAGTATCATGCCAGAATATAACTGATTGATTTCAAAGGATTTTTTATCTGAAGAGCACTACAATAATGTAAGAGCAAGAACAAATTTGTAGGACAAAAATGGAGGATACCCGGCGCTCCTTCCGTAATTTCAGAACCTGTTTCTTTCATCTGTTGTTTTAGATGACAGGCTTATAGAAGAAGCTTTGAGGGTTACCAGTCTGAAGATCAAACGACCGGTGATTGAGGAGGGATTAAGGGAACTTTAAAGATAGAACCCTGGCACATACGATACTGAACTAATCATTGAAGAACTGGAAAGATTACAGAAGGCTGAAGAGCAGGCTTGATTCTCTTAAATAGTGGATTGTGATTATTCTTTTTCTGTTAGGGGGCGAGAGGTTTGAGGATAATAAGCAAGACCAGAAATGAGGAATACCAGAAAACACTCCAATCCTATGTCCCATATCTAAGAAACATCCTTCCGGAGGCATATCCTGTCCAGACTGCCTGTAAAGACGAAAGATTACAAGCAAATGGCAGAAACATACACTTACGAAGTGTACGTTTTTTGAATAAAAAAACAGCTGAAGCTTTCACGAAGGTTTGCAATGGGATAAAAAGGAGGTCAGGATTTTTGGTGGCGGGGGGAGGATTTGAACCTCCGACCTTCGGGTTATGAGAGCGATTTAAACAATTTTACTAAGTGGGCCTCCTGCCTGTATTTTTTGGAATATTCTTAGATTATCAATAAGTTATCTCAT
>JALUAR010000166.1 GCA_027050975.1 Thermodesulfovibrio sp. | reverse complement strand
TGACTACATAGTAATACAGAACCAAAGCCTGGTATCAACCATTTATCCAAACTACCCAGAAATTTTATCAAGGCTTAATAAAATAGCTAATAATGGTAGAATAGGTGTATACACACTCGCAAAAAATAAAAAACAAACGCTACCAGAAGTATTAGGATTTGACGAAAAGAAACCTATAATTGAAAACATTATTACATTTGAAACTGATTACGACCACAAGGTGTGGGAACACGTAGTTATCTCCGACAAACACGCATATGAAGGGAAATTCTCAGGTATCACCAAAAGTGATATGGAGTTCGGACTAACTTTTAGAAAACAAAATGTAAAAGAACTCACAACAAACCATAGAACCTTAATAATATCTGCTTATTTCTTAGTAGATAAACCATTAAAACATTGTGAGCTCGTAGTTAGTGTAGAAGAAGAGGACAAAAATATTTACTACGAGGTATATAACCTACAAGATCTGATAAAACAAACAGGAAAATGGTATGAGAAAACTATATTCCTGGACCTACCAAAAGTTAAATCACATAACAATAAAATTGGAGTGTTCATTTGGAATATTAAAAGATCAGAACTCTATTATGATAATTTTAAAGTAACCATTTATTAAAATACATACATAGTCCAAACCTTATTATACCATTTTTGTTTAATAGCCATTACAATGCCCCTTGCCGAAAGCCCCGACTGTCAGTCGGGGATGAAGGCAAGAATAATAAATATTTCATTTTCCTTGCATTGGAAGCCCCGATCTCTGGTCGGGGAACTTCACTTTCTCCGTAAGATGACAGAAACTGTATAAAAAGAAAAAGTTTAAAACACAAAGACCTTTAAAAATTATACCATAAAACCCTTCTTACTGCTTTTTTATAAAGGCAAATTTACTGGTGGAGCGGATTCTACCTTTCTGATCAATATAGAACCTGCCACCATAAGGGTCCTCTGGAATTTGAATGATAATTCCTGTTTTAACTAACTCATCTAAAGAGGTTGGGGTTGTTTGAAATCTCTCCCTGTACTGTTTGACAGCATTCTCCAGATATGCTACTGCCTTCAGTGCCTTAAGCCGTATCTCAAGGCTCATCCTGACAGAGCCCTTTGGGACCTGTCTTATCATCTTCTCCAGAAACTGTACTGCCGATTCGGTCTCAGATGCCTCATAAAGAAGCCTTGCTGCAAGGTTTGCAAAAAGTTGGCTCTTTGTCATCCTTGAGGCAATCTTCAAATACTCTGCAGCCTTCTTGTTGTCTTTCAAAAAATAAAAATGATTAAACCCGAGAAAAAATGGTATATAGTGATCCCATGTTCTGAACTTAAGTGCCCTTTCAAGAAGATAATTGACCTCTTTTATCCTATTAAGTCCCCATGTAAACACTGCTTCAGCAAAATAGTATGCATCTATGTTGTAGGGGTCAAGATAGGTGGCTGCATTAATAAAACGGAACATATTGTAGTATTCAATCCCCTTACGAGAATCCATAACAGGGTCTATCTTCCCGCCATAGTATGTAAGGACTTTAAAAAAGAGCCATTGTCCAAGGGTTGGTTTATGGTCAAGGGCAGCCACCTTGAGGACCCTTGCAGAAGGCACATAGCCAAGTTTCTCCTGTCTTGACCTCTCTGACATAGTCTTTTTGAGGATGCCATGAAGAGGCACCATTAATGCTATTGATATAGAAGCCACGATCAAAGGTAACACTCTTGTCAAAACATCTGCCTCCTTCTGAACACCATAATCGCAATAGATACTACCACTGTGCAATACAGAAGCCCATATCCTGATACAAGTATAAATTCCCTGGTATGTAAAGGCAGGTTGTATATAGCCTTGAACTTTATATCAAATGCTGATATATTCGGCAAAAGCCAGTAGGCTATTTTTGAAACTATTACAGTAACCTTAGGCAGTTTCTCCCCGTAAGCACTACTGACATAGTCATAGATGGATTGAATCACATTTCCTGAAATGTATATGCTTATTGTTCCAAAAAGGGGCACAAACATATTAGTTGAAAAACTACAAAAAAGCAGTCCCACCCCTGCAAGAACAAACATCTTCATAAACTCCATAAATGATGCTCCAAAATACACTACCCACCTCACAGGCAGGTCTGCCTCATACATGCCTTCTGCCATAAGAAGGGTGAATATTGAAAAAATGGTCAATACAAGCCATGAAAGCAGAAGAATTGTAACTATTCCAAAAAACTTACCAAGAAGGTACTGGGCCCTGGAAAGAGGCTGGGCAAGGACAAAGTATGTCGTCCTTGTCTCTAAGTCTTTATAGATTATGGTCACAGAGAGAAACACCGTCAGAACGAGAAGCACAAATGATATCATAGAAAGACACAGACTTGTGGCCACCTCCCTTGGCTGCCGCATGGAAAATGAGGCAAAGGAGGGGATTATGGCCAAAAAGACAATCCCAGAGAGGATGACAACAGTAATAACTGCTTTACTCCTGAGCCCTCCTTTGAGTGTAACTATGGCAAGGTTAACTATCCTATTAAACATGGTGATATTTTAACAGAAAAGAAATTAAAATGTCTTAAAGAACCTAAAAAATCTTGGGTTATCAATGTGTTATAACGAAGGATATTCCCCATACTCTGCATAGTAGCCATCCATTATAACCTTGAAGTTCCTTAGGTCCGATTCTGCTGCTGAATTGTAAGACTTCATTCTAAATGAGGCAAACTGAGGTATGGCAATTGCTGCAAGGACTGCAATAATAGCAATAACAACAAACAGTTCAAT
>JALUAR010000165.1 GCA_027050975.1 Thermodesulfovibrio sp. | reverse complement strand
ACACCCTCACCCTGGGCCAGGAGTTGCTGAGGGAGGACAAGGGCGGCGAATACTGTCAGACAGACAAGGATTCTTGCTAACATAAGCCACCTCCTGATTATATGGAATAGGTGTTACAATGCCTCTTGCCGAAGGCCTCCACCTCAGGTGGAGGCCTTCGGCAAGAATATAAACAAAAAACTTTTTCCCTTACACTGGAAAGCCAGCACCTCCGGTGGTGTTTGATAAAGTAACATCTCATTTTGCTATACAAGGCCATGCCGTTATTAACTGAAAGGGGTGATCCAGGAAAAACCAGGATAGAGATGAAGACTTTTTTAGTGGTACCATAAGGGCTTCCTTTTCTAAAACAATAGTTAATAGAATACCTGTTAATTATAATTATAGAATAAAATTGATTACTTGTCAATAATTTTTTAAACTTTTAATTTGATATTCACGACCCCGGCCCCGAAAATTAAATATTATGTATCTTTGGGTGTTATGGTATTTGTTTAGATTCTTCTTGACAAAACCATTTCAATTCTATTAATCTAATTGTCCTGGAACGATATAAGTTCCGAAAATCATAACTGAAGGGGGGTTGTGGATTGCATGCTTTAGGTACCCATTTACTGGTTGAATTAAAGGACTGTAATCAGGAGATCATTAAGGATCTCAATGCAGTCAGAGATGCAATGGTCTCTGCTGCACGCGAGGCAAGGGCTACAATAATTGATGTCTCCTTCCATGAGTTTAGCCCTTTTGGCATTAGTGGCATGGTTGTAATCGCAGAATCCCACCTCTCAATTCATACCTGGCCTGAATACGGATATGCGGCAGTAGATATCTTCACATGCGGAGATATAATCAAACCGGAAGCAGCAGCACGCTATCTGATAGAGAGGTTTGAGTCTAAGAATCCGTCTATTGTTGAGATGAAGCGGGGAATTATCTCTCACCGCGACGAAAAGCTCCCTCACAAGGTTTGTGATGTTGGACTCCAGATGGTTTCTTGAGTTTACAACTGAGAAGGAGGCAAATCTCCACTCGCTTGAAGAAGTAATTCATGCCTCGCAGACGAAGTATCAGAGACTGGAGATACTTCGGATCGGTAGTTACGGAAAGTCTCTGATACTGGATGGAAAAATGCAGTCTGCTGAGGTGGATGAGTTTATTTACCATGAGGCCCTTGTACACCCAGCCCTGATAACACACGGTGCTCCACGGAGTGTCCTGATCGCGGGAGGCGGTGAGGGAGCCACGATCAGGGAGATCCTACGTTATCCTGAAATAGAATCCGTTTACATGGTTGACTTAGATGAAGAGGTTGTCGAGGCATGTAAAAAGCATATGCCCGAATGGCATGAAGGATGCTTTGATGACGAAAGGGTACATGTTTTTTATGAGGATGCCAGGGGATTCATAGCGAACTCCGAAAGAAAATTCGATGTGATTATCCTTGATTTGCCCGAGCCTATGGAGGCAGGTCCGGCTATAATGTTATATACTCAGGAGTTTTACAGGACAGTAGCCGAACACCTTACAGATGGCGGGCTGATGGTCACCCAGGCCACTACTATCGCACCTCATAATATGAATGCCTTTACAATTATTCATAACACGGTCTCACAGATCTTCTCTAATGTAAGAGGCTACTGGGCATCTGTTCCATCCTTTTACACCCCCTGGGGATTTGTGATCGCCTCTCAAAGTAAAGACCCAAAGGCTCTGACTCAGGAGCAGATAAAGGAGAGGTTGGACTCCCTGAAATCACCACTTAGATTCTACAATCCTGAGATGCATCAGGGGATGTTTGCCCTTCCACAATACCTAAAAGAGGCCCTTCAGAGAGAGACAAGGGTGAATACCGACGCAGAGCCTATTTCTTTCTACTGATTTATTTTTCCATAATTTTCAATTCTTTGAAATAGCTTCTATAAAAGCCCCTGTCTCTGGTAAGAAGAATATCTGCCTGCGTAGCGGCATGAGCACCGATGATAAAATCGCTTATAATGTGCTGCCTGAATGAAAGATCTTTACTGCATTTATTACAATGCACAAGGATCGAAGCACCACATGAGGGGCATAGTAACCTCTTTCCTCTCCGTCTTGTATATTCCCGCCACCTTGTCCCGGCCAACATAAGAGCCCTTCTGTTTGAGCTTACGAGCTGTATGGAGGTATCGTTAAGAAACTCTATCAGGTCCTTATCTGATGGAAAGACAGTGGCAAGCTCTGCGTAGACCATCTCGCATATTATTAGTCTGCCCCTTTCGAGATACTTATCAATTAGGGCTTTTGATTGATTCATGTATTTCTCATCAGGTATAAGTATATCCAGTAGTATATTTGTATCAACGGCAATTATCATCTTCCTCTTATATCTTCAATAATCTCATCTGTGTCCTTAATATGCCGGGTTCTAAGATATCCAACCCATTTATCAAAGGGAGATTTTCTTACCCTCTTTTTTATGTAGAAAACCCCATCTTCTTCATAAAACTCTATCTCTTCACCTGTGGATATGCCCAGCCTTTCTCTCACTTCCTTGGGTATGGTGACCTGGCCTTTGGATGTTACCTTAGCTATAAACATAAAACTCTCCCCTTTCTCACGAGTTCCTTACTTTTATTGTAAGGAGAAAAATCCTTACATGTCAAGCAATCGACATTCCTCAAAAATAATCTACACGAAAGGGTATTGTTTCCTCATAATTGACAAAGAGGGCAACCATCCCTTAAACCTTAAGGATTTAGCATCCAGAATCCAAGAAAGGAGGTTTGCAGGATGG
>JALUAR010000164.1 GCA_027050975.1 Thermodesulfovibrio sp. | reverse complement strand
CTTTCAGAGCAAATAGAGCATCTCACAGAAGAACTTTCTGCAGCCTATGAAAAGAAACTCAGAAGGAGGAAAAAACATGGTTAATCTGATTCATTTTTCAAGTAGATTTATTTTTGAGGAAAGACGGCCCTTTACCTTGAGGACTGTAAAAGTGTTAAAATGCCTGTGATATGACAGAATCGCATAACCAAGAAAAGTTAGTGAAAACCACGGTTTATCTTGAGGAAGAGGTGCTGGAGGCCCTGGAAGAGTTTGCCAAAGAGATCTCCAGAGAGACAGGGCAGAGATGGTCCAAAGGGGCTGTTGTCCGCCTTGCTTTGAGCGAGTTTTTTGCCCGCAGAGGCAAGATCCTCTGAACCCTGTTGTTGGCATTCTCATTTGATATACTCGTTTACCTTTTCGGGATCAAAGCTCTCTGAAGAAAGCACCGACTTTGCAAACTCCAGTACGGCACTTCTCTGTTGTGGTTTCAGTTGCGGATAAAAAACAGGGTGAGCTACAACGGCGCATCTGAAGGCATAAAAGGGGGCAAGAACCGAAAGCAACTCTTCGTCGCTGGTCTTGTCAATATACTTCCTGAAGAATAGTTCTAATGCCTCTTTGTATGCACCCCTAACAGTATTGTGATACATTATGGAATAAAAAATATAGTTAATGGTGAGGGCTGTTACATCGTCTGCAGCATCTCCCCAGGGGCCTCTGCTTCTGTCCAGAAGGATGAAATCATCATCATTAAACCAGATATTCCCGGGATGGAAATCACCATGTATTTGACATAACCGTTTATAAAAAGGCTTCAGTTTAGCCCTCCATTGAACAGCCATCTTTTCTATCTCCGCCATCTCTTCGTATGTAAAGTATCCATCGGGATAGGAGTCGAAAACACCCATAAGGCATTCACCGTGCCCCACGGTATCACGAACCTTTCTCCAGTACAGTGTGCGAGACTCCTTCTTAACCGAGTGGATTTCGGCGAGATAATCCGTTAATATTTCTATCTTTTTAATATCTGTCTCTGATAAGGTCTCCTTATCCTTCATCTCCTCCAGATCATTGAAATAGTTTGTCCCCTCGGCACGCTCCATTATCAGGAAATACTCCTTGCCTCCGCTAATGGACTTTATGGAACCATCCTCCAGCACGGTTATAACATCAAAGGGCTTTACATGCTTAGGTAATCTGCCGTACTCGTCATAAGCAAGCAAGAAGACAGCAGCCCTGTCCGAGGGATAGTCGTGTCCGAGCCCTTCGGGCGAGAGATCCTTGATAACATAATTGCGAATCCCTTTAGTGGTCTCTATAACCAGTGAGAACCCGGTTCCGTGCACCCCTGCTCCGAGACGTTCGCATTCAAGTATTCTTACATGTCCGAATCTGTCTTCAAGATATTCCTTTAATGCCTGTGCTTCGATCATTTATTGCCTCCTTTGAAGAAATAGGATTCGAAAATTATCCATTGACCAATCTGACCACTGGAACTCCGTCATCATACAAATCTATTATATTGAGACAGCCGAAATTCTGCTCTATTCTGAATATGTTACTAAGGGGAATGCCCATGAAATGGCAGAGGATGACCCTGTTTATGCCTCCGTGGGCAACAATTGAGATGGTATCTCCCCGGTGTTGGTTAAGCAGTCTTCCCAATGCCTCTATTGTACGCTTTTGTACCTCCATTGTGCTTTCTCCTCCGGGAGGGCTGTAATTAAGGGGATCTGATTTCCATAAATTAAACTCTCTGGGAAATGCCTTTTCGATCTCTTCAAAGCTCATACCCTCCCATATGCCAAAGCTTCGTTCCCTGAACTCAGGCACAATAACAGGCGTTATGTCAAGCCCCTCGGAGATGATTTCTGCAGACCTGATAGCTCTTTTTAGGTCAGAGCAGTAGACGGCGTTGGTGGTTTCGATCAGGCCGTTAAACCTTTGTTTAAGTGATCTTATCTGGCTTTCGCCCTCAGGTGAAAGCTCTACATCAATATGTCCTTTGTATCTCTTTTCTTCTCCTCCGACGGTATGGCCGTGACGGATCAGCAGTATGGTGGTCTTTTTCACTTGATTCTCCTTGAGATTATCTTGAACTCTTCCGTGCCGGCATTCTTTAGAATCTGAAACAGCACGGTTTCAGTACATGTAATTACTGCACCAGCCTCTCTCATGGTCTCGATAGCCAATGTCTTGTCATCCTGTTTTCTTGAAGTAACAGCGTCAGATATGAGATGCACGTTATATCCATTATCCAGAAGTCCGAGGCAGGTCTGGAGAACGCATATATGAGTTTCCATTCCTGTTACCAGAAGTGTCTTTTTACCAATAGCCTTTATTTTTTCCATAAATGCTGATTCGTCACAGCAACTGAAGGTTATCTTTTCAATGGGAGCGTACTCTGGCAGACACTCTTTTATCTCATCCACGGTCTGCCCAAGTCCGCGAGGGTATTGCTCTGTTACCACAACGGGAATATTAAACAACCTGGATAGCTCCAGCAGGTGCTGTACATTCTCTATCACCTTTTCTCTTTCATCCATAACACGGGCAAGCCGTTCCTGTATATCTATTATGACTAACACCACATCATCACGATTTAGAATGAATCGTTCCACGCCTTTTGTCATTTCTCTACCTCCTCCAGGATTTGAAGTAGTTTTTCCACTGCCAGGTTAATAACCCGTAGTCCCTTGTCTTTGGACGCCTTTGATGGGTCTCCCCATACCCCTCCGGACCAGTATTTTAATTTCTCCTTTACTATAAAGGGCTTAGGAAATGAGGGATACTCCTTGGGAGCCCTTCCTTTAACCAGTTCCGGCCTGATGGCAAGGATCAAAGATGTCTCTATTTCGCCTGCGTGGGAGTCATTTTCTGTCTCGGCTATCTCGCACAGTTCGTCCCATAGCATGGAATAGGGGCATATTACGGCTATTTTTATCTCCTCCAACTCTTCAATGAGAATCTCTCCAACCTCTTTCAGGGCATTAAGATGAAGCCCGCCGCCGTGTCCAGACAGAAGGATAAAGTTCCTTAACCCCTTTTTGTAGGCATCCCTTATAATGTCCATTGTGAGCCTTCTTAGTGTTTCTGCAGTAATGGTAATTGTGCCGGGATGCTCCCTTGTTGATGTGCAAACACCATAATGAATGGGAGGTGCAATAAAAACCTTCCTCCTTTTCGCAACGGCTTTTAGTATTTCCACTGGGATTATTGTATCGGTTCCCAGGGGGAGATGGCTGCCGTGTTCTTCCACTGTCCCATATGGAATTATAATGGTTCGTGTATGTTTGAGCCCCTCTGTAAACTCTGTCATTGTAATTTCATCAATAAACATGCTACCTCCTGGTGTGAAAAACGGGATTGGGTTAATACAAAATGTCCTTTTAGTATACCAAAATACAGAAAAAGGAGTGACAAAACTGTTGTGTTTTTTTCCCTTGATATAGTATTATCATTTTAAGAACTTCAATAAGGCAAAATCTTTTATAACCATCATCTCAAGAGAGATCGAAAAGGCTTGATGACCATAACTGTCTCTCTCTGAAACGTATAAATAACTGCAGACAGGGAAAGAGAGAAGGAACTTTTTATTTCTCGATCCGGAAAACAGTTATTACTGTAAGGATCGTTAAGGGATACGTATCCTGTCTGGAGTGAGGGACAAACTAAAAACAGAATCTGGTAGGATTAACAAGAATGAAACTTAGACGTTTTCTCAAGGCAAAGCTCCATATGGGTAAGGTTACCGAGGCCAACCTCGAGTATGAGGGCAGTATAACCATTGACGAGGAGTTGATGGAGCTTGCTGGCTTAGAGCCTTACGAGTTTGTTCTGGTTAGCAATGTAAGCAATGGTGAAAGGTTTGAGACCTATGTTATCCCGGGTAAAAGGGGTGGCGGTGAGATATGTCTAAATGGTGCTACTGCCAGAAAGGGCATGGCTGGTGACAGGGTCATCATTTTCAGCCTTGTATACCTGTCCGAGGAGGAGATTAAGGATTTCAAACCGAAAATTATAATACTTTCTGAAGACAATAAACCAAAAAAGGTGTTGTAGGTATACTGAGGGAATATGCAGAATAAAAGCAGACAACAAAATTATCTGGAAACATTGAAAGGAGTAAAAGATGTCTCCAGAGTATAAGCCTTATACACTAAGGAACTTTAAAGAAATCCCTCAGATAAGTAAACTTTCTGAAGAGGAAATATTCAATATTGAGGTGGTTGGTCAGGTTTTCCCGTTTAAGACAAATAACTATGTTGTGGATAAATTGATAAACTGGGACAATATACCTGAAGATCCAATCTTTGTCCTCAATTTCCCCCAGAAAGGTATGCTAAAGCCTCATCACTTTGAAGAGATTGCCTCTCTTATGAAAAGCGGAGCCTCCAAGGAAACAATACGCGAGACTGCTAACCGCATCCGCTGGCAGTTAAGACCCCATCCTGCTGGTCAGCTTGACAAGAATGTGCCCGTTGTAAACGGAAAAAGACTGAATGGACTTCAACATAAATACAGAGAAACGGTTCTCTTTTTCCCAAGTCAAGGCCAGACCTGTCATGCCTACTGCTCTTTCTGTTTCAGATGGCCACAGTTTATTGGTATAGATGAGTTGCGATTTTCCTCGAGGAGGATTGAGGATCTGATACAATATGTCTCAGAACACAAAGAGGTTACGGATATTCTATTTACTGGTGGTGACCCCATGGTTATAAAGAGCGAAACACTCGCCTTCTACATAGAAAGTATTCTTGAAGCGGACCTGCCGCATGTAAGAACTATAAGAATCGGTACCAAGGCATTAAGCTACTGGCCTTATAGATTCTTTTCAGATGATGCCCAGCTTCTGATGGAGGTGTTTCGAAAAGTTGTGAGCAGTGGTAGACATCTGGCAATAATGGCCCATTTTAACCATCCGAGAGAATTATACAGTGATGAGGTAAGAAAGGCCATAAAAAGGATAAAGGAAACAGGTGCAGAGATAAGGACGCAATCACCTCTGCTCAGGTACATTAATGATGATCCTGACGTATGGGCGGAGATGTGGAATGAACAGGTAAGGCTGGGCTGCATACCCTATTATATGTTTATGGTAAGAGATACCGGAGCTCAACATTACTTTGGTGTGCCACTTGTTGAGGGATGGAAGATTTTCAGGCAGGCATACCAGAAGGTCAGCGGTGTTGCCCGTACTGTTAGGGGACCCAGTATGTCAGCAGAACCAGGAAAGGTTCAGGTGCTTGGTGTTTCAACGATTAATGGAGAAAAGGTAATTGTTCTGCAGATGCTGCAGGGACGTAACCCTGATTGGGTGAATAGACCATTCTTTGCAGAGTACAGCGAGGATGCAATCTGGCTTGATGAGCTTACCCCTGCCTTTGGAGAGAAACGGTTCTTTTTCGAGGATGATCGGTGCCATGATCTGCAGTCTGTTTCAAACTGATTCCAGTCCAGGCTATTAAACCAGATCAAAAAGGGAACTTCTTTTCTGTAAAAGAAAGTTATTAAGAAGGCTTTGTTGTTTAATTGATCCTTAAGAGGAGACCATCTGTCCAGTATCTGTCAGGGAGTGTGGAAGGGCTGGAAGGTATATTGTAAATTTACTTCCTTCACCCTCTTTGCTTTCTACCATCACCATACCATCATGTGCCTCAACAATGCCCTTTACTACGGACAGCCCCATGCCGGTGCCTTCTCCAACCTTTTTTGTGGTGAAAAAGGGATCAAAGATTCTTTCCAGATCCTTGCTTTTGATTCCCACACCCGTGTCTATTATCTCTATGACGATCCACCTTTTATTCTCATATATTACGCGCTTTGTGATAATTGTTAAAACACCTCCGTCAGGCATTGCGTCCCTGGCATTCTGACAGATATTCAATATGGTTTCGGTTAGTGCGCTTGGATCTCCTTCAAGGGTTAAGTCCTCTTCAGAATAGAGATACTTAATGCTGATATTTTCCGGCAAAGAGGAATGAACTATCTTGATAATATCCTCCATGAATTCTGTGAGATTAAATCTTTTTTTATTCAGCACCATAGTGTGTTGGTAACGAAGCATCTTATAGACCAGTTCAGCTGCTTTTTCTGTTGACAGAAGGATCTTTTTGATCCTTTCTTTTGATTTTTCTGGCTCATAAGGGGTAAGAAGGAGCAGTTCTGCATTACCCTGGATTCCTGCCAGGATATTGTTAAATTCATGGGCGATTCCTCCTACAAGTGTCTTTAGAGCAGCTGATTTCTGGGCCTGGAAAAACTGTTTTCTCAGTCTTTCCTTTTCCTGTTCAGCCATAACATCCCTTGTAATGTCCCGATAAACCTCGATAACCGACGTAACTATGCCATCTTCATTAATGACAGGAGAGAAGTTAAGTTCGTATATGCGTTCACCGGAAGGTGTGGTATGATTATGAATAACCGCTGCATTTTCCCCGGAGACAAACACATCCTGAAGAGGACAGATGTGGGCTGTTTCTTTACACGGGATGTTACTGTGGTGTGTCAGTTCATAACACTTCTTTTTTATGACATCTCCTCTTGGCTTTTGAAATGTTCTCAAAAAAGGCTCGTTTACATCCACAACAGTATAGTCTTTGGCAATAACAAGGGCGGGAAAGAGTGAGTCGAAGATTACGGTTTTATAGTGATAAAGTTGCTGGTATCTTTTTGTTGCTGACTCGAGATCATATATCTGGCGATTCATGTCTCTTATGTTTGGATACATAAGTGCAAGTCCTGCGAAGATAATAAAGGTGAGAGTGTTGATGGCTCCACTGAAAGGAGAAAGCATTTCCCACAAAGCAGAATTGTCTGTCAATATGAGAAACCGTTTAACAAGATGTCCTACAGCCCGTCCGGAGGCAAATACAAAAAGGGCAATTGACTGATAGTAAAGATATCTGTAAAAGACCACTTCTGGATGCTGACTTTTGATCTTCAATGTTCCTATTACTGCATATAAAGTGAGAATGATAACGAGGATGGAAGCTAATATCTCTATTATATAACTTATAAAAAGCGGAAGAATCAAAGGCTTGCCCCCTGCTCGGTGCTCTTAATAATCGAGCGTACTGCCCTGAGAAAATAATAACATGCAAAGACAATGAAGAAATGTTCGGTAACATTGCCAGCATACCAGATAGCAGAGGTGAGCGAGTCTGCCTCAAAATAGAATCCCTGGAACGAGTCATCGGGAACACGGATTCGTAATAGATGAGTAGTAAAGGTAATCATGTTCCATATCAGAAAGTTTAGGGCAGCACGTGAAAGGAAGAAAATGGTTTCCGAGATCTTCTCGCGGTTCCCTTTAATACTGATATATAGATAGGCCATGGATAGAATAAAAAATAGATGCCCTAACTCATGGGTTACTAGCCCCTCCGGTTCTCCGTGCTCCTGTGTTGCTTGAGCGGTGCCTGAAAGAAGGAAAAACTGCAATAGAGAAAGTCTTACTAACAGCGAGATCAAATCTCCACCCCTCATTCGAGTTTGATAAATTATATCACATTTATTCAGAAACTATATAGTATTCACAGTTTCAGTCATTTTATGTTAAAATATTAAAGCAGCCATCCTGATTGTTTCTTTCCCCGATTAACCCTTTATAAAAGTTTGCTTACGCTAATAATTACCTGTTAAGGAGGTGTTTGGGTATGAAGATTGCTCAAGTATCTCCTTTATTCGAGAGTGTCCCTCCAAAGCTTTATGGCGGTACCGAAAGAGTAGTATCTTATCTCACGGAAGAGCTTGTAAAAATGGGGCATGATGTTACGCTTTTTGCAAGTGGTGACTCGGAGACATCAGCCAGGCTGATCAGTGTATGTCCCAGGGCGTTGAGACTGGACAGTTCAGTTATTGATCCTCTGGCGCATCATGTTTTCATGCTGGAGAAGGTAATGCAAATGGCTCACAAATTCGATATAATCCACTTTCACATTGATTACATCCACTTCCCGCTTCTGAGGAGGAAAAAGGTTAACTCTGTGACAACCCTTCACGGCAGACTGGATGTCCCTGATATATATTCCTTGTATAATGAGTTTAGAGAGATGCCCCTTGTCTCGATCTCAAATGACCAGAGAAAACCTCTGCCCTTTGCGAACTGGCTTGGTACGGTTTATCATGGGCTTCCCGAGGATCTATACAAACCTGCTTATGAGAAGGGAAAGTACCTCGCTTTTCTGGGTAGAATTTCCCCTGAAAAGAGACCGGATATGGCAATAGAGATTGCCATAAGGGCTGGAATGCCTTTGAAGATTGCAGCTAAAGTTGACGCAGCAGACAGGGAGTATTATGAGCAAAAGATCAAACCTCTGCTGAAGCATCCGCTCGTTGAATTTATAGGTGAAATAGGAGAAAAGGAAAAAGGTGAATTTTTAGGAAAAGCCTTTGCCCTGCTTTTCCCAATAGACTGGCCTGAGCCCTTTGGATTGGTGATGATAGAGTCCATGGCATGCGGTACCCCTGTGCTGGCAAGAAGATGTGGTTCCGTACCCGAGGTTATGGAGGATGGTGTTACAGGGGTTATTTTTGAAAGTATGGATGAAGCCATGAAAGGGTTGGAGCAGATAGAGTCCATGGACCGGAGGATGGTGAGAAAGGTATTTGAGAAACGGTTTACTTCCAAGAGGATGGCCTCTGATTATCTCAAGATTTACTATAAGCAGATCAAGGAGGTGAAACTGGCAGCGTAAGGAGATGGGCTCTATCAAGACTTATGGCATAAAAGAGGGGGATGTATTTGTAATTATGAATCCTTTAGGGGATATCTATCCAACCGAAGTGTCCCCGGACCAGGGCTTATATCGTGACGACACAAGATTTCTGAGCCGTCTGGAGCTAAGGGTGGAGGGAATGATTCCACATCTTCTGAGTTCTACTGTAAAAGAGGATAATGTTCTTTTTACAGCAGACCTTACGAACCCATGCCTTAACAAGTCCTGCTGCAGGATAGAAAAGGACACTATTCATATATTCAGATCCAGATTTATCCATGGCCATGTGCTTCATGAGAGAATCAGGCTCAAGAATTACAATAATCAGGATGTGAAACTTAAACTTGAGATATTCTTTGACGCTGATTACTTTGACATCTTTCAGTTAAGAGGTGTTAAACGTAAAAAGAAGGGAGAGTGTTTGCCGGTTGATGTCCAGAACTCTCGCGTTGTTTTCTCCTACAGAGGGGCAGACAGGGTGACAAGATACACAACGATTAACTTCAGTCCACAACCAGAGCATCTGAGGGAGAAAGAGGCTGTTTTCCAGGTCTCTCTTCCTCCACATGGAGAGTATGAAATATTTATTTCCATAGCCATCGGATACGGGAGTGATTATGCTGTACTTGACTATGATCGAAGTTTTGACATTACAACGAACAGAATAAAGAGCATAATCTGTTCTACAGTTCAGGTGCATACATCGAATGAGCAGTTTAATGATTTTCTGAACAGATCCAGGGCAGATATCTGTACTTTGGTGACAGAGACTCCTTACGGTCTTTATCCTTATGCAGGTATCCCCTGGTATAGTACCACCTTTGGTAGGGACGGAATCATAACCGCATTGGAATGTATGTGGATAGCGCCAGATATTGCAAGAGGGGTTTTGAGGTTCCTTGCTGCACATCAGGCAGATTCCGTGGACCCTGACAATGATGCTGAGCCAGGTAAAATTCCTCATGAAATAAGAAAGGGAGAGATGGCCCGTACCGGTGAGGTTCCGTTTGCACATTATTATGGCTCAGTGGATGCCACTCCATTGTTTGTCATACTTACAGGAGAGTATTTCAGGAGAACAGGGGATCTGGAAACCGTAGTTGAGCTTTGGGACAACATACGTCGTGCCCTTCGATGGATAAAGGATTACGGAGATCTGGATCAGGACGGGTTTGTAGAGTATCAACGTCATACGGAAAAGGGACTTGTTAATCAGGGATGGAAGGACTCCCATGACTCGGTGTTCCACTCTGACGGAACACTGGCAAAGGGCCCTGTGGCTCTGGTAGAAGTTCAGGGATTCGTATATCAGGCCTGGAATAATGCCAATAAACTGGCTCGAATAATCGGTGATGATGAGACAGTTCGGATGGCACAGTCAATGTTGCGCAGACTGAAAAGTAACTTTCAGAGGGCTTTCTGGTCCAAGAAGATAGGGATGTATGCCCTGGCCCTGGATGGACAGAACCGTCCCTGTGAGGTCAGAACATCAAATGCAGGGTATACCCTTTTTACTGGCATTGCCACAAAAAAGGCTGCAAAAAGAATAGCCAGAACATTGCTGTCAGATGAGTTCTTTACCGGATGGGGGATAAGAACACTTTCAAAACAAGAGGTGCGCTACAATCCCATGAGTTATCATAATGGTTCGGTCTGGCCCCATGATAATGCCCTTATAGCCTTAGGTTTATCAAGGTATGGATTTAAAAAAGAGGTTTTACAGATTCTGACAGGCCTTTTCGATGCCAGTCTGTTTGTTGAGTTACACAGGCTTCCGGAACTGTTCTGCGGATTCGAACGCAGACCCGGCGAGGGGCCTACTCTGTATCCGGTTGCATGCCAACCTCAGGCATGGGCTTCTGCAGCTGTGTTTCTTATACTGCAAGCAGCCCTTGGTCTCAGTTTTGAGAGTGAGACGAACTCCATAATCTTTAGAAATCCAACCCTTCCTTACTACATCGATGCTGTTGAAATACATAATCTTACGATGCTTGACTCCAGTGTGGATCTCTTTTTGGAACGTTACAAAGACGATGTTGTTGTGAAGGTAATAAAGAAAGAGGGAGATGTAAATATAGTTATCTATAAGTAGGTATTCAGAGCCTCTGTTTTGTTACGGGATCAAAGACGTGAACTCGTTCGACAGGTATGTTTAAATAAACCCTCTGACCTGGAGAAATGGAGGTGCCGATACTGCTGTAGCCTTTAATCTTTATGTTTCCAACTATCAGGTCTATCCATATTCTGGCTCCTTCAGGCTCTAAAAGTTCTACGGTGGCGGCATAACAGGTTTCGCCTGAAGTGCTTACCTCCACATCCTCCGGCCGTATTCCGATGATAACCCTATCTGTTCTGGGTGGCTGCTCGGTACTGATAGATAAAACCAGATCGCCTGCCTTGACCCTCAAAGGAGCCTCTGATAAAAGCTCTCCTTCTATGAGATTCATAGCCGGACTTCCAACGAAGGTGGCAACGAAGATATTTTTTGGCCTGGTATAAATCTCAACAGGAGTGGCGCACTGCTGAATCATCCCTTCATTTATGATTGCTATTCGGTCTGATAGTCCCATTGCCTCTGCCTGATCATGGGTTACATATACTATAGTGGTCTTTAGCTCTTTGTGGAGTTTTTTAAGCTCAGCCCTCATCTCAACTCTTAATCTGGCGTCAAGGTTTGACAATGGTTCATCCATGAGGAAGACCCTAGGACGCCTTACAATTGCCCTGCCAAAGGCAACTCGTTGGCGCTGACCTCCTGAGAGTTCCCTGGGCTTTCTGTTAAGAAGTCCCTTCAGACCAAGGATGGAGGCTACGGCCTCCACCTCTCGTTTGATTGTCTGTTTGTCATATTTTTTCATCTTTAAAGGGAAGGCGATATTATCGAAAACCGTCATGTGGGGATAAAGGGCATAGCTCTGAAATACCATGGCCACATCCCTCTGGCGAGGGGGTAGATCATTAACCAGCTGGCCATCAAAGAGAATCTCACCATCGGTAATCTCCTCCAGGCCAGCAATCAAATTCAACAGGGTGGATTTACCGCAGCCGCTGGGGCCTAAAAAGGTGAAGAACTCTCCGTCCCTGATTGTAAGAGTAAGACCCTCAAAAACCACAACATCTTTGAAATGTTTGCTCACATTTTTTAGCTGTATCTCTGCCATTGTTAGTTTGATCTTTCTCTTTAATTGCTTACAGAAGATTGCTAATAAGATGATAGGGCTTTTTCCTCAACCTTTGCCCTAAACCATGGGAAAAACTGTTTCTTGTGATTATAACATACAAAAAGGAGGGATTTTGTGTCACATAGCAGAACACAGGGTAGAAAAGTATCTTCATAATGGAACATCGATGTCCGGTAAAAATTTATAAAGACCCTGGCCTACAATGTTTTGCTCTGTTTATCTGACAGTAGTGATAATGGAAAGGAACTGAACAGGAGAGTTTAGATTTATTCAAAATACTCCAGCAACTCGGACTTTTTCACCTTTGTCAGATCTGCCTTTACATTCTTTTTCAACGTCTCCCTTACTTCAGTGAGGAGATTTTCTACAATCTGGTTATTAACCTTTTTGGGGGCTGCAAGGTACCATCTCTCAGGCTTCTCTGCGTTTATAAGGGCATTTATATCTTTTACGATAAGCTTTATGATCTTCTTCTGGATGTCCAGCTCAAGATGGTGGGCCTCTCCGTACCCCTTTATAGAGCCCTTTTCCATACCCATTCCAAATCTGCCAGCCTCATCTGAAAGTTTCTCGCTCAGCCTTCCGTGGGCCGAGATGTTGTCATACTCTTCTATGAGTTCCAGTCTTGGGCTTCCCATGGGGGATTTAATAAGTCTATAAGCCTTGAAATGTCCTAAATCGACAACAATAACAATCTCTTTCATTTTTTTCTCCCTTTGAGTCAAGAAAATTTGGCGTCCCCAACGGGATTCGAACCCGTGTTACCGCCTTGAAAGGGCGGTGTCCTAGGCCTGGCTAGACGATGGGGACGCTTTTGTATAAGTTTTGAGTTTTAAATTCCGAATTATGAGGTAATTTTAAC
>JALUAR010000163.1 GCA_027050975.1 Thermodesulfovibrio sp. | reverse complement strand
GTTACTAACGGATATCGTCATGCCGGATAAAAACGGCAAGGAGTTAGCTGAGATAATAAAGACCAGGCGACCCGAGATCAAGATCGTTTTTATGTCCGGATATACCGAGGGCTCTATTCTCAATCAGGGGGCACTTCCTCCGGAGACCTGTTTTATCCAAAAACCCCTTGTGCCTAAAAAGCTCTTTAGCATATTGCGTCAGGTTCTTGACAAATAGAGCTGATCAGCAAAGATTTGGTTGTTAAAATTCTCTATTATTTTATGTTATAATTAAGAAAATGTCGCTTGATGACCATAAACTCCGCGTATTTTGCACTGTTGCAGAGACAAAGAGCTTCTCAAAGGCCTCGGAGATCATTCATCTAACGCAGCCTGCTGTCAGTCTTCAGATCCAGGCACTTGAGGAACTCTACGAGACCAAACTGTTCGACCGCACCAGCAGTGCCGTCACACTGACACCGGCAGGTGAGGTGCTTTACAAATATGCAAAACATATCCTTGCCCTATATGCATCAGCAGAAAAGGAGATCGGAGATCTTACAGGGCTTGTCAAGGGAAGCATTGCCATAGGTTCAAGCACCACCATTGGAAACTATCTCCTTCCGAAGGTGATAGCAGACTTTAGAAAGACAAGGCCTAAGATAAAGATTCATCTGCAGGTTGGTAATACAAAAAGAATAGTTGAACTTCTGAACTCAGGCAATATTGACCTGGGGCTGGTTGAGGGAGAGGTTTCTCGTCAGAAGATCTACAGAGAAAGGCTTCTTGAGGACGAACTCTGCCTCATAGTGCCTCCTCAACATCCGTGGGCAAAAAGAAGGGAGATATCCATTCTTGAACTTGCCAACGAGCCCTTCATCTTCCGTGAAGAGGGCTCCGGCACACGGCAGATCATTGAGAAGTATCTGACAAAGAACGGTCTGTCCACACAGAATATGAAGATTACCATGATTCTTGGTAGCACCGAATCCATAAAGCATGCAGTAGAAAACGGAATGGGAGTCTCCATTGTCTCCCGTTGGGCAGCCTTAAAAGAGGCAAAGTTCGGTACCCTGAAGCTACTGAGCTTTAGAGAAGAAAAGCTTATGAGGGAGTTTACTCTAATAACGCCAAAGAATGTGGTACTGTCCCATTCTGCTGAGGAGTTTCTTGATTACATAAAGAAGTATCCTTACGACAAACTCCTGACGGTTTAATCTCTTATCTGACCCTTATCATAGCAGCACCCTGCCTTACCTCACCGATTATCCAGTAAGGAATTGATGCATCCTCGAAGAGTTCTATGCCCTCCTCTTTAAGAGCAATCAGCAGTCCCCCCGATGTCTGCGGGTCTGAAAGTATCAGGATATCTTCTTCACTAATACGTGCCGATGCCTCTATCTTTTCTTTCAGAAAGTTGAGATTATTATAAGCACCCTCAGGCACCATACCAAGCTCCACCAGCTCTCTTACACCATCTAAAACAGGGACCCTGTCTTTATAAATCACGAATTCCACCTTAGTATCTCGCACCATGTTATGGGCATGACCAAGGAGTCCGAAGCCTGTTACATCCGTACACGCATGGGCCTTGGCTTTTAGAGCTGTAGCCGAGGCCCTGTCATTCAATGTGGTCATCCACTTAACAGCCTCCTCCAGGTCAGTATCAGAGAGCTTCCCACCCTTCAGGGCTGTGGTTAACACCCCTGTGCCTATCGGTTTTGTAAGAACAAGAAGATCACCCTCTTTAGCACCGCCCTTGCGAAGAACCCTTTCATTATGGAGAATGCCTGTTACAGAAAGACCAAACTTAAGTTCTCGGTCCTCAAAACTGTGCCCTCCAAGCAGTCTTGCACCAGCTCTCTGCATAATATCAATTGCACCTTCCAGAATCAGCTGGAAGACCTCGATCTCATAGTCGCAATAGGAGAAACCAGATATTGCAAGGGCTGTCACAGGCACCCCGCCCATAGCATATACATCACTCAGGGAGTTTGCCGAGCTAATCTGCCCAAAGACAAAGGGATCATTTACTAAAGGGGTTATTACATCCACTGTCTCCACAATTGCCAACCCGTCACGAAGCAGAAAGACCCCTCCATCATCCCCTGGAGGCACAATTATCCGCTCGTCATCAGGGAAGGCGATTCTTGAAATCAAATCTTCCAGGTCCGCCGGACCCATCTTTCCAGCTCAACCAGCAGCCCTGACCTTTTCTGTAAGTCTCCAATCCTTTTTGGTCATACTTTCTTTCCCTTTTTGTTAGAATGCTTATATGAATATAACAGATTTGGCGCTATTGCTTCAGCATATCTTTTTCCTTGCACCACTGCAAAGCTTTAAGCTAAACTCTAAGTATACACTCTCAGGGAAGATTTTATGGAAAAGAAAAAGGTTCGACGACAGAGATATTACATAGCAAAAGAACTCAGATTCTCCATCGCCTTAATGGTTCTCTGGTCCTTTCTTGCCGTTGGCTTGCTGATGCTGTTAGCAAAGGAGTTCAAGACAGATACTGAAAACGGCCTCCTCTCCTTTATAATTGTATTGGCTGGATATGCAATAATCTGCTTCATACTCACCATGGTCTTCTCACACCGGCTCATTGGTCCTTTTGAGCGCCTCAAAATGGAACTGAAACTTATCAGAAAAGGAGACTTCGGCAGAAGGCTAAGCGTAAGAAAAAATGACGACATTTATATACGATCCTTTATTGAAGAGGTCAATATGTTGCTTGATGAGATGGAGAATCTCAGAAAATTCAATCTTGATCTGAAAAAGAGAATCGATCAGGAGTTTCTGGATATTATCTCCGCAATTGATGAAGGAAGACTTACCAAAGAGCAACAGAAAGACCT